>JBCBHT010000112.1:0-21430 GCA_038525335.1 Cyanobacteria bacterium J06621_15
TTAACCACAGCTTTACTAGTTGGAGCGAGTCTTTCCGCTACCGACCCGGTTTCCGTGACCGCTTTGTTTCGCGAATTAGGGGTTGATAAACGTCTCACAACCTTGATGGAAGGGGAAAGCTTATTTAATGACGGGATGGCTGTAGTTGCTTTTAGTTTTTTAGTAGCGCTACCCTTGGGAACAGCAAAGCTGGGAGTTCAAGAAGTCATCTTAGAACTAATTAGCGTAGTCGGGATTGGACTTGCGGTTGGTGGTTTAATTGGTTTTGGTATTTCCTACTTAACTCAAAGATTTGATTTACCGTTAGTAGAACAATCTTTAACATTAGTGTCTGCTTATGGTACCTATATTATTGCAGAAGAATTCGGCGGTTCTGGTGTAATTGGTGTTGTTGTCTGCGGTTTAATTTTAGGTAACTTTGGTTCTCGAATCGGGATGAATCCCCGTACTAGAGTAATTGTGAGTGAATTTTGGGAATTTGTCGCTTTCTTTGTCAACTCAATTGTTTTCCTATTAATAGGCGACCAAATTAGATTTTCAAATCTCGCAGATAATCTATTAATTATTGGTGTAACCATCGTTGGAATGGTTGTATCAAGACTTATTTCAGTTTACGCATTAGGATTTTTCAGCAATACCGTAGTCAAATCAGAAATCAGTTTACCGCAACAAACAATACTATGGTGGGGAGGTTTACGCGGTTCGGTTTCTATTGCTTTAGCATTAAGCGTACCAACTATATTAGGAAACGAAAGAGAAGACCTAATTTCTACAGTATTCGGAGTTGTTTTATTCACCTTATTAGTACAAGGATTAACCACAAAACCTTTACTGAAGAAATTGGATTTACTAGGAGACCAGCCTTTACGTCAAGAATATATGAAATTGGTAGCCCGTGAAAGCGCATTGCGAAGAGTTTTAACTTATTTAGATGAAGTAGACGACGAACGTCCCGGGCTTGACTTAGAATTTTGTCGCTACCAAGAAGCGTTAATTAAAGGAGAGCTAAAAAACATTAAAGATAGAATTGATAAAATGCAGGATGAATATCCCAGTTTGAGAGAATTTGCCAGCGAACAATTGCGGAATGAACTATTATCAGTAGAAGCTGATACCTATGCTGAATTTGTTCGTAACGGAAGATTGAATCAAGAACTTGCACCTTTATTGCAAGAGGTTTTGGAAGAAAATTAGTTAATTTGAAAAACTGGTTCCTAGTCTTCGACTGGGAATCCACATCAAGAGGCTCTGCTTCTTTTAAAATATTGAGGTAGAGCCTCTTGAAATGCATTACAAGGTAGAACTTTGTAACGAGAGATATTTCATCATATATTTTTCAAATTATGATTTTTTCAGTAATAAGACTTAAGCAATTAATTAAATAAGCTATTAAAATGAAATCAAAAAAATAAAATAAAAGATACAATTTATTTTTAACAGAATGAAACTAGAAAAAATATTTAAAAATAAAGCCATAAAAACAATCTTTGTTGTATTGTCTACTGTTTGTGTCGGATGTGTCCCTAATATTACTTTTTTAGCAGAGCAAGAATTCAATAAAACTGCTACTAAATATGTAGAAACAAGCTCCAAACAACTCAAAAACTCTCAATTACAAACAGTTTTAGATGAAGCAGTTGAAGACCTAGATATTCCGGGGGCTGTAATGTATATTTCGGGACCTCAAGGAACTTGGATTGGTGCATCTGGTTATAACGATTTAGATTCCGAAACACTGATGAAACCTGACGATAAATTAGCTTTAGCAAGTGTTAGTAAAACCTTTGTAGGAGTTGTAATTCTAAAATTAGTAGAACAAGGTCAGTTAAATTTAGATGAATCTATAAACAAGTATTTACCAAAAGATATTAGTAAAAACATTCGTTATAGCGATAAAATTACCGTTCGTCAACTCCTGAACCATTCCAGCGGTATTGTTGATTATTTAGATGATAATTTTGCAGAACTGACAGAAGGTAGAAGTCGTTCTCGACCTTGGGAAGCAAGAGAGGTCATTGAGTTAATTTATGGTGAACCACAAGCTAAACCAGGAAAAAAGCACGATTATAGCAATAGCAATTATATACTTCTAGAATTGATTGTAGAGGAGACAACGGGGAAATCTCTTGCTGAAGTGATGCGCGAGAAAATTTTAAATCCCATAGGTTTAAAAAATACATTTACTGAGTTAAGAGAAAGGAAATCTACATCGATTGTGACTGGTTATAGCGATATAAATGAAGATGGAGTGCTTAAAAGTCACAAAGGATTAAATGAAGGAAATGGGTTGGGAGATGGTGGGTTAATTTCTAATGCAATGGATACTGCTAAATTCATAGATGTATTGCTTGCAGAAAAAAGTTTTCTTTCTCCTCAAATACTCAATGAAATGCTAACTTTTATTCCCACCGATGAAGGTGATGAATATGGTTTGGGAATAGCACGTTTTCAGACACATACAGGAGAAGCAATCGGTCACGATGGTAATTCCTATGGTTTTGTCTCGTTGATGTTACATTACCCGGATGAGAATATTACAGCAGTTGTTTTAGTTAATAAAGATGGAGATTTCACTGAAGAAATACTCAATAAGGGTTTAAAAGCTTATACGCAAAGTTAAAATATCACTACAATCAGCATCTACTACTTTATTTTCCCATAATGCCAGAATTCATCGGACAACTACCCATCTCAGAACCCGCTTGGAATCCCATCGCTTCAGTTCAAAGTTTCCAGCGCTACGACCGTGGAATACGTTTCAATTGCGGTAATAACTCTCTTCTAATTCTTACCATCCTTGCAAATAATTTAATTAGAGTCAGATTTTCTCCCTCGGGAGAGTTGACACCAAGACGTTCCTGGGCTGTAAATTTACCTGATGAACAATGGAATGCTGTTAATTTCGATATTCAAGAAGCTGACGAACAAATAATTATCGAAACCGAAAAAATTAAGGTTTGCGTCCAAAAAAATCCCTGTCAGATAAAGTGTTTTGATAAAGCTGGTAATGCTTTCGCTCACGATACAGGTTTGGGAATTGCTTCGAGAAAAGGTGAAATTGTAAATTGGAAGGAAATTACTCCCCAAGAAAAATTCTACGGTTTTGGAGAGCGTTCGGGATTATTGAATCAAAGGGGTAAGGTTTTAACTAACTGGACGACGGATAGTTTGGATTACACGATGCTGACGGATGAAATGTACCAAGCTATTCCGTTTTTTATGTCTTTACGTCCTAATGTCGGTTACGGTTTGTTTTTCAATACTACTTTTTGGAGTCAGTTTGATGTTGGTGCTGATGATGTAAACACTTTGCAGTTAAAAACTAAAGATAGCCAACTCGATTACTATATTATTTACGGTTCCGAACCCGCTACAATTCTCAAAACCTACACTCAGCTTACCGGAAGAATGCCGCTACCACCGCGTTGGGCTTTGGGTTATCATCAATGTCGTTGGAGTTATAATTCCGAAGCAGAAGTCAGAGAATTAGTTGGTCAGTTCCGCAAACGTCGCATTCCTTGCGATGTGGTTCACCTGGATATCGATTATATGCAGGGTTTTCGAGTATTCACTTGGAACAAACAGCGGTTTCCCAGTCCCAAAATGTTGATAGAAGATTTATCTCAACAGGGAATCAAGGTTGTTAATATAATTGACCCTGGAGTCAAATTCGACCCGGAAGCAAGTTATCAAGTTTGTGACGAAGGTTTAGACAAAGATTATTTCATTCGTAGGGAGAATGGTAAAGTATTCCACGGTTATGTATGGCCAGATAGAGCAGTTTTCCCGGATTTTATGCGTCCGGAGGTGCGGGAATGGTGGGGAAATTTACAGCGTAATCTCACCGATGTAGGTGTGGCTGGTATTTGGAACGATATGAACGAACCAGCTATGAATAATCAGCCTTTCGGAGATTTGGAAGGAGTTAAAATTACTTTTGAAATGGATGCTTCATCTGGTCGTGGGGAAGATAAAACCACTTGGAGAGAAACACATAATTTGTATGGGATGAATATGGCTCGTGCTTCCTATGAAGGATTGCAAAAATTGCGTCCTACTCAACGTTCTTTTGTGTTGACTCGTTCGGGTTTTGCAGGAGTGCAGCGTTATTCTGCGGTTTGGACGGGAGATAATCATTCCAAATGGGAATATCTGGAAATGTCTTTACCGATGCTGTGTAATTTGGGTTTATCGGGAGTTGCTTTTGTAGGAGCGGATATTGGCGGTTTTGCAGGGAATGCAACTCCAGAATTATTTGCTCGCTGGATGCAGGTAGGAATATTATATCCCTTGATGCGCGGTCATTCTATGATTGGAACTAAGCGTCACGAACCTTGGGAATTTGGTCAGGAAGTAGAAGATATTTGTCGGAAATATATTGAATTAAGATACCAATTATTGCCTTATTTCTATACTTTATTTTGGCAAGCAGCGAGTAAAGGAGAACCAGTTTTACGTCCTTTAATTTATCAATATTCTCACGATGAAAAAACCTACGAAATATACGACCAAGTATTAATAGGTAATTCCATAATGGCAGCACCAATTTATCGTCCGGGAGTTAAAAATCGCATGGTTTATTTACCGGAAGGAATTTGGTATGACTGGTGGGATAGAAATCAAATTCAATCACATCAAGGTTCGCAACATATTCTAGTTGATGCACCATTAGAAAAAATGCCTTTATTTATTAAAGCAGGTGCAATTATTCCTTTAATTCGAGTAATGCAATATGCGGAAGAATTACCAATAAATGAAATGCGGTTATTAGTCGCACCTGGTAAAGGAGAATTCACGCTGTACGAAGATGACGGAAATACATTTGCATATCGCGATGGTGCTAGTTCTACCACAGAATATAAAGTTGATTTTGAAGGAAATCAAGTAGTATTTGAAATTGAAGAAAGACAAGGAAAATTAGCTCCGAGCAAGCGAAAAGTAATTGTGGAAGTAATAGGAAAAGGAGAGCAAGAGTTTATCGATGATGGTGAAGCAAGAAGATTGGTTTTTTAATCCAGGTCAAAGGTTAAAGGTCATTTACTTAATATTTACTACTTACTACTTACTACTTATTAAATTATCGCTCCTCATCCGCTACCAAACATCATCCGTTGCCAAACATTATCCCCGACTAAAAACTCTCTCAGCGAAAGGATATACATCTTGATTACAGGGATAATAATCAAATTTCAAATAATTGAGAACGGACTTTAAACTTTATGGAATAAGTTTATATTTTGTGAACAGGAGTTTATTCAAATCTGTCAATGTTTTCCATCTAAAAAAGTCTTTTTATTGTATAGTCATTCTAAATAAGAACCATAATTTTCATAATTGAGTAAACCCTTGTTTCAAGAGGAATCCAGGCTACTTAAAGCATACGGAAATTAATTGGAATGACTATATAACTAGTAACAACATTTCTATAGCAATCTATTTACTACCAAAGCTGTAGGTAAAGGTACTGGATTAAGAATGGCGATCGCACATCAAATTATTGTCTAAAAGCACGGTGGAACAATAGACGTAAATTCATCTTTGGGAATGGGAACGGAATTTATTATTCAGCTTCCGATTATGGAATAGCGAGTAGTTAGTAGGTTGGATTAGATAGGGAAACTAATGCGATTAAGAAGCAAACATCTTCATGTACTTAACTCAACCTACAAATTATCCTAGTTTTACTAATAATTGCTAATTTATAAATCCACCTATTTGTCAACCGTAGTAAAAATCATCAAACTTGTTTACATTAAGTTGACTGCAATTCTCTATTTTCTGCTTGATTAAACCAACGCTTTTATAGGGTTTATAGCTTCTCAAAATATTTAGATATACGTCGCCATAGATTATTAATTTACTGCGACCTGAAACCCTTGTCAAATCGTAATCTGTTTTTCTTAATGTCAGGAAATTTTGACTAAATTTACATTCAAAGCTTTAGTTATTCTAATTAATAATAAAGAACATATTATCAATACAGATTATTCTCACAATTAGGTTGCATTCAACATTGTTAGAGATGTGATATACGTTTTGCATTGTTCAGTTATACGGAATAGTCGAAACATATCTGGTTAAATATAAAGAGATTTTCCTGCATTGTTTTAAACAGCTTTCATATGTAAGGTAAAAGGTTATTTAAATAAAGTTAATTAGTAGATTGAGTTAGACAGAAAAATGAATTTAAATTTGTAAATAGAATGTTTATTCTCGTGCAATAACCCAATATCAAGATTAGTAAAAATAAATTCATTTCTTTTATGTTTTATCAAACAGATTAATTATTAATAATAATTTTTTTGTGTAAACCCCGAAAACAGAACAAATCTATAGCTCAAATGGATAATGAGGATTGTGGTTGTGGTGATTTGTTATTTTTGGGGTTCCCCCGAGTGTAGAAATGGTTTCCGAGTCTTCTTGGAAAATAGTTAACTTCTTTCGGTCAAAAGATTATCTATTTAATTATCCTGGCTTCTTGCTTTTATCTTTACTGTAATTTCTTGGTGTTTCAAATTGAAGTGTGGAATGTGGGATATTAGCTTTTCATTCTCCCCATACGCGACAATTTATCGAATTTGCAGCACATTAATTAAATTCGTAGGTTGAGTTAGACAAAAAAATGAATTTGAATTTATAAATAGAATGTTTATTCTCATGTCGTAACCCAATATTCAACATTGTTGTGTATGTTTAATAATGCTTTCATCTTGGAAAGTGTTGGGTTACGGCGCTAAGGTAGATGATTGATTAAAATCTACAGTTATTTATGCGCGTAACCCAACCTACATATTTTAGTAATTACCCATTACCAACTTCTATTGAGAAACTTGGACTTTATTAATATCAACAGTCAATTCATCAAGCTGCTTTTTCACTTCAGGAGAAACTGCTTGTTGATATCTTCCTTGAAGATGTTCTGCAAAAAACTTTTCTAATGCTGCTGCTACAGCTAATTTGTTAGTTTCTTCTCTAAAACCATGACCTTCATCTGCTGCTAAAAGATAATCAACATCTATTTCTTTATTCCTTAATGCTGCAACTATTTGGTCGGATTCTGCTTGTTTGACTCTAGGGTCGTTAGCTCCTTGAATTACTAATAATGGAGCTTTCATTTTATCGGCTGAAAATAAAGGAGATTGTTGCTGCAACTGTTTTTTGCCTTCTGGTGTATTAGGTTCTCCCATTCTTAATTTCAGTTCTGCTTTAAAACTCTCCCAGTAAGGAGGGATGGAGTTAAATAGAGTTATCAGATTAGAAGGACCAACATAAGAAGCACCTGCTGCATAAATTTCGGGGGTAAAAGCTAAACCTGCTAAAGTAGCGTAACCTCCATAGGAAATACCAAAAATACCAACTCGTTTTGGGTCAGCAATTTTCTGTTTAATCAAATAATCAACCCCATCAGTGATATCATGCTGCATTGTTCCGGTTCCCCACTGTCTGTTTCCAGCATTAAGGAACTTTTTACCGAAACCTGTAGATGCTCTAAAATTGGGCTGCAACACTGCATAACCGCGATTGGCTAAAAATTGCGTGTACGGATTGTAACCCCATACGTCTCTTGCCCAAGGTCCTCCATGAGGCATTACTATTAGTGGTAAGTTACGAGCTGGTTTACCTACAGGTAAAGTCAAATATGCTGGTATTTCCAATCCATCTCTAGCAGTGTAGCGAATTGGAGTCATTTTCGCTAAGTTTTCTCTTTTTAGCTCTGGAAGTACCTGGTATAGTAACGCAAGTTTTTTGGTTTTACGGTCGAATAGATAAGCCGAACCTGGGTCTACGTCGCTACTGACAGTGACAATCATTTTTTGACCGTCTTCTGTCATCGAACTCATCCCCAGTTCTCCATCGGGTAATTTTTCTTTTAAATAAGCTAAATCAGCCGCGAATTCTTTATCTTTGGGGTAAATTCTTTGTTTATCTCCTACATAGACTGTTCCGATTAACTCTTCTGTTTCTTCTGAAAAAATGGGTGAGCCAAAATCAACTTGTTTTTCTGGGTCGGAATCAATTACTTCTATTTTTCGCGTTTGGGGATTAAATAAAGTTAAGCGACTTAAGTCCACATTATTACCTTTATTCGTCACCATATAAACTTGTTTACCATTTTTATGAAACCTGATTGGCGAACAAGTTTCTCCAAATAGACATCTATAAACTTCTTCAAAGCTATCACCGTCGATGCGATTTATTTGAGTGCTTCCATCTGGTAAATTGATTACAGCCAAACGCAAATTACCGTTTAAATCGGCAACCCATCTGGAAACGTTACTATCGTTTTTATAAAGTAATTTTCTTTGTCCAGTAGCTATATTTATGCTATAAACATCGTGAAATTTGGGGTCGCGGTTGTTTAATCCGACAATGATAGTATTAGGCTGTTTTTCTGGCAATGCGTAAATTCTTGCCTGTACGTTATCTTCTGGTGTTAAGTCTTTAGCTTCTGGTAATTGTCCTTTCGCTACTTTCTCAATAGGTGATACTGCATAAATCCGAAAATTCTCGTTACCTCCTTTATCTTGGATAAATAAGATATATTTACTATCTTGACTCCAAAAATAAGCTGGAATTGGTCTATTTTTATCTTCAGTTATCGGACGAGCAGCGCTCATCGGTTCGTTGATTCCTTTAACCCAAATATTAATTACCCCGTTTAAAGGTTTGCGAAAAGCCAGAAATTTACCGTCGGGAGAAAGTTGAGCACCAGAAATTTCTGGGTCACCGAAAAACAATTTACGGTCAATTAAGGTCACTTGCTGTTTTTGGCTATTCTGATTTTGAGCTTGTATAGTTTGTATAGTTTGTTTGCTTTCTGAAACTTGTTTAAATCTTTCACCAGATTGCGCTCTAGCTGGATAAATGGAACTAATCGCAACTATTCCTAGGAAGAATCCGAATGTTTTTAGTTTCATTTTTACAGAAGGGAACTATTTTTGTTTACATTCATATTCTATTGAAATTCCATTCATTCTGTTACCAAAAGATTTTTTTTTAGATTTTTATTATATTTGGATTTTAATGATAAAAGTTATTTATTTATCATCTAAAAACCTTATAATTACTGAGTTAAACTAACCGCTGTAACAAATTTACTCTGACAAAATATTAAATAACAATTAGATGTTCATCTTTTTTCCTCTTATTGCAGTAAGAATGACGTATTATTTTTATTTTTTTAACATACAGCACCCCTAAATCATTTGTGAGATTTTAGAAACTAGGTTTTTCAGAAACCGGATTTCTTACACTTACCTTTCTCAAAACTCATCTAGGATTAGTATGTTATTTGATATATTATCTAGAGTAAGCAGAATACTTTTGATACTTATGGCTAAAAAATCCTATATTAAGGCAAATTGATATAAACTTTGTTATCTAAAATACAAATTTATTCTGAATCTACCTGATTAATTTTACTTACTTATTTCTTCACAATATATATAACTATTGAATGTATTCAACTAAGTATAGTGGGTGTTATAAATTATAGAAATTTCAGTTTTTTATATTTATAGATAATAAAATGACGGATAATAATTTGAATACGCCTAACAATACTTCCAAAAATGGTCAAGTGCTTTCTTCTTCAGAACGAAATGATTCCGAAGAAAAGTCTACAGATATTCTTAAAGCTACTGTTGAAGATTCTCAGCAAGCATTTATCTACGAACAGCAAGCAAACCTTGATATGGAATGGGCGCAGTATTTTACCCAAACGGTAAGATACATTCGTCAATCCCTTGTAAAAGAAGATATTCTCAAAACTGTAACAGAAGAAGTCCGTCGAGTATTAGATTGTGACCGAGTTGTGGTTTATAGTTTGAACGAATCAGAACAGGGAGTGGTAACAGCCGAATCGGTTTCTCCCCGCTTCTCAAAAATTCTGGGAACAATCATTGTAGACCCTTGTTTTGCAGCTAAATACATTGAAAAGTATCAAAATGGTCGAGTCAAAGTAATTCCTAATATCTACGAAGCGAATCTTGACCCTTGTCATATCGAGCAGCTTGAAAAACTCGAAATCAAAGCAAATTTAGTTGCACCAATCATTAACGAAGGCGAACTTCTCGGTTTATTAGTTGCTAATCAATGTTCTCAACCAAGATATTGGCAAGAGTACGAAATCAGATACTTCTCGCAAATTGCGATGCAGGTAGGTTTTGCTCTCGATAATGCTAATGTTTTGACAGAAGTTGCGAATCTGAAAAAGCAAGCAGATATCGAAGCTTTATGGACGCAGTACTTTAACGATACGGTTAAACTGATTCGTAAATTTCTTAATCGAGAAGACATTTTTGGAATCGCAACAGAAGAAGTCCGTCGAGTATTGGATTGCGACCGAGTTGTTATTTACAGTTTGAACAAAGAAGAACAGGGAGTGGTAACAGCTGAATCAGTTTCTCCCCGCTTCACAAAAGCTTTAGGAAATACAATAATAGACCCTTGTTTTGAATCTAAATACATCGAAAAGTATCAAAATGGTCGGGTTAAAGCAATTTCCAACATTTACGAAGCAAATCTGACTCGCTGTCACATCGAGCAGCTCGAAAGACTTGAAATCAAAGCAAATTTGGTTGCACCAATTATTAATGAAGGTAAACTGCTGGGTTTATTAGTTGCTAATCAATGTTCTCAATTCCGTGACTGGTTATCTCATGAAATCAAGTATTTCTCGCAGATTGCGATGCAGGTAGGTTTTGCTCTTGATAATGCTGATGTTTTAGCTGAAACCGCGAATTTAAGAGAACAAGCAGATATCGAAACTCAATGGACGCAGTATTTTACCGATACCGTAAAACTGATTCGTCAATCTCTTAACCCAGAAGAAATTCTCAAAACTGCCACCGAAGAAATTCGTCGAATATTAGAGTGCGACCGTGTTGTTGTTTATGGACTAAATCAAGTAAATTATGGAGTCATAACTGCAGAATCAGTTGCTCCTCGCTTCACAAAAGGTTTAGGGATGGTAATAGAAGACCCTTGCTTTGAAGCCAAGTACATCGAAAAATATCAAAATGGTAGAGTCAGGGTCATTCCTAATATTTATGAGGCAAATCTCACCCCTTGTCACATTAAACAACTTGAAAGACTTGAAATTAAAGCTAATTTAGTTGCACCAATTATTAACGAAGAGAAACTGCTCGGTTTATTGGTTGCTAATCAATGTTCTCAATTTCGTGAATGGCATGAGCATGAAATTAGGTGGTTCTCGCAGATTGCAATGCAAATAGGCTTTGCTTTAGAGAATGCTAAACTTACAGCAGCCAATCAAAAAGCAAATGAATTAAATAAAAGTATTTTTCTTCCCCAACAAGAAGATTTAAAACAGGTAATAATTGAACTCTCTGGGGATAGCCGAATGATATTTAAAGCTTTTTGTACCAGTGCTTTAAATATTTTAAATTACTTGGGTGCTTGTCGCCAAAAAACACAGGACATTTCGGATACTTCTAAAGTCATAAAAACGACTGCCGAGCAAGTAGAAAAACATCTACAGCGGAACTATAATTTGTTAGAAAAAGAGCAAGAAAATATCAAATCTGTATTAGAAAGTATTCCCGATTTAGAGGAAGCTGCTACAGATGATGGAATGATAGTTAAGCAGTTGAATGATTATTGCGAAAATGTATCTAATCTTATCAACCAGTTTGATATTCGTATCGCAAAGCAAATCACAAATTCGGAACAAAACCAGGAAGAATCTACAGTAATTAATGTAGATAAAGTAGATGTATTAAAAGAGCAATCATCTTCACAAATAGTAGAAACTAGACCTTTACTTACTGCGGAAATCACCAAAATCTACGAGATAGTTGAGATAATGCAAGCTAGAAATCACCAGATATCAATTTGCTTACAAACCTTACAAAGCAATAGGCAAAAAATCGACCGTGTTCTCACTACCAATATCCAATTAGAGAGGCTTTTAAGCAATATAATTCAAAGCAGCAGCAATCAGACACAAGCTACTAAACAAGTAGAGCAGAACATTTTATTATCACATCGTATTGCTCAAAGAATGTCGGAAAAATCGCAATTTCTAACAGACTTATTTGCTCAGCTAATAGCATTCGCTCAGAACAATACAGAAAAAATTATGTTCTGGGAACATCTTAAAAGCTTTATGAATTCTTTCCATAAATTAGTCACATCTATTGCTAAGAAAAATTGAATTAAGAATAGGTAATAGGTGATTGGTAATCAATATTTAATGTAGTGATTGATACATGAAAACCTAATCTTTTTTATTGTTCACAATACAATATATAACTAAAAACAAATATTTTTTAAGCAGATAAAAATATTATTCAGCCTAATAATAAAATCAAGCTAATAGGGCATTGAACCGGATAATTATAAATTGAAAATTGAAAAACGTTTAACAAATACCCAGTAATTATGATTGCTGGGTTGTTGTTTAGAAATTGGGTGTTTTTTATCATGAAGGCTAGAGTTAACCCTGTAAAATCCATGACTTACAGCATGGAAGAAGGGACACAAGTTGCATCGCATGCTGCTGATGATATAACCTATTGGCTGAATTTACAACCTGAAACTTTTAGTATAAAAAATGTCGAACATGACCCTGAATTTCAGCGCCGAGATATCGATTTAATTTGGACAATTCAGACAGAAGAAGGAATAAATGAGATATTAGTAGAAATCAAAGGTGACCGTCTCGACAGAACAGGCAATTTTTTCTTTGAAACTCACAGCAACCTGGAAAAAGGAACTCCCGGCTGTTTTATGTATACTGAAGCTGATTGGTTATTTTACTATTTTGTAAATACAGGGATTTTATATAAATTACCAATGCCTAAAACTCGCGAATGGTTTTTGGTTACTATGAGACGTTTTCGGGAGCGGAGTACGACTACAACTGTGGGAAATAGCTACTATACAACTGTAGGAAGATTGGTTCCGATTAGAAGATTAATGCTAGAAGTCCCAGGTGCGGAAATGAAGAATTTAACAAAGGAGTTAACATTCGATAAATAGGAATCGTTTGTAGAAACGGGGTGTATTGCTACGTCTCCCGACGGTTGTGGGAAAACGAACCCGTAATATTTAATAGGACAGACCATTAGCAGTTACCTTCCTTTTTTCTACTTTCCCTGCTGTTCCCTGTATTCAATCCATGTTGCTTGATTTACTTCGAGAAGTTAAAACCGTTGAAGAATCAAAAGACAGTGCTTGTTACTTTCCATTACAAAACGGACGTTATGAAGTTAAGCCCGGTATGATGTCTTTGGATTCTAACTTCGGGAATGATGCTGATAGTCAGCTATTTCAAATAGATAGTAATTTTAATAGCTATCGTAAAATAAAACTTGCAGCGCGCAAATCTTGTTTGCACAAGTATTTTCAAACTTGCAATTATAGCGATTCAGTAGCTGAAGCTGTAGCTAAATTAATTATTCATCGTCTAATTCGAGAATATCCGCAATATTTCAATCTGGTTAATCATAGTGAATATCTAATATTTCAATGTCAGCATACAAAGGAAACTTTGTACTTAAACGCAAATTTTGAATTACTGAAATACGAATCAGCAGATAAAACAATTTTTCCCGGCTACATTTCCACTTTAGATGCTTTAGCAGCACAAATCCAGTCCGATATTGTAGTTATCAGTCGCGATAGCAATCATGACAACTGGATGAGTGCAATTCATTTGTGTTACCCCAATTATTGGTCAGCAGAGGAAAAAATTGGCAAGGATTTTGCTACAGTTCACTTACCAGTTGCGGGTATAGAAAAAATAAACCAGCGAGCAAAAGCTATTGTAAATACGATGATTCAAAGAAAACCGATGGTGCGTTTTGCTTGGGGTTTGAGTACCGATACCCGTTTAAATCATCATCCGAAACCACCGATTGACATAGAATTAAAACAATGGCAAGGTCGAAATTTTGATAAAAACAATCCTAATTTATTCTTGAGAATTGAGCGACAGGTAATGTGGGGATTACCCGAAAATGATGCAGCAATTTTTACAATTAGAACTTATTTTAGAGATTGTCGAATTATAAAAAAAGATGTTTTATTAACTCATAAATTATCATCAGCAATTGAATCAATGACACCAGAAAGTTTGAAATATAAAGGATTAAAAGAAACTAAAAATGATATTCTAACTTGGCTGAGTCAGTGAACAGTGAACAGTGAGCAGTTAGGAGTTAGGAGTTAGGAGTTAGGAGTTAGGAGTTAGGAGTTAATAATTGGATTTCTTCCCTCTAACCTCTAACCTCTAACCTCTCACCTTTAACCTTTAAACTTTGACCTTTGACCTTTGACCTTTGACCTTTGACCTTTGACCTAATCCAATCTCAATTCTACAAATAAAGGTAAATGGTCTGAGCCGATGTCGGAACCGATAAAACGTTTAATTGTGGTTAATGATTTACTATGTAAACAGTGGTCTATGGGAATTCTAAATACTGGTGGTAAAAGAGAATTCCAGGTAGTTTGTATCCCGAAACCACGTTGAGAATTAATTAAACCACTTTTACTTACCAGTTGTCGAAATGAACCGTACCAAGGAGTACTATTAAAGTCACCTATAACAATTAAATCTTGTTTGCTATTTTTTAAAGTCCTTTGACTCCAGTCAGCTAGAGCATCAAACTCAACTCTTTGATACGCTACTGCTTTTGCATATTGAGGACTAATTACGTGGAAGCAAAGCAGAACTATTTTTCTATCATTATAAGATATAGTGGCTTTTAAAAGCGGACGATGATTATCTTTTGGTAAGCTAATAAAACCAAATTTTTTTACTTGAATTGATTGTGTTTTCTCTTTACGTATAAACCAAGCTATTCCGTGACTGATGTATTTTGGTTGTGCTGCGATTAAACGATAATTAGTAAGTCCTCTTCGGAGTTGTATTAATGATTGAGGAGTAACTTCTAATAAGAATAAAATTTCTGTTTCTTGCTTGTTTAAATATTTTATTGCTTTGGCTGCTAGTGGTTTTTTATTATCAAGTGTTGCATGGATTAACCGGATTGTTTGTTCGGGAGTATTTGATGCTTGGGTTGAAATTCCGTTAGGAGGAATAAATAAGGGAAAAATAAATATTAAATTCACTATTAAAGCAATCAAACATAAAATATTCCAGGTATTAATCCGCTTTCTCGAAGTAATAACTCTCACAAATAGCGCAATCACTAAAATCAGCGAATATTGAACTCGTAGATGTTCCATTAAAGCAAACACCCACCATAATTTTCCAGCAAGACTTAATGTTGTTGCTATTACCGCAAGTCCAGATAAAACGTTTGTCCAGAATTTAATTAACCACAAGGTTTTTTTAGGTCAAAGGTAAGAGGTTAAAGGTTAAAGGTTAAAGGTCAAAGGTAAGAGGTTAAAGGTCAAAGGTAAGAGGTTAAAGGTTAAAGGTAAGAAATCAAATTATTAACTCCTAACTCCTAACTCCTAACTCTTAACTTCTAACTGATTGACGAAATGTGTGATTGCATCGACGAATTCAACTGTGGATTCATAGGGTAAGACATTTCTTCCAGGAATTTTGATTGCGCTTCCTTGAGGTAGATAGGAACTATAATCAGCTATACGTTGTTCGGTAGTATCTTTTTTGCCAGTTTGGCTGATACTGGATGCTGTTTCACCAAAAACAGATAATGCAGGCTGCTCTATAGATTCTATGGCTTTTTGATAATTTTTTCGCCAAAATCCAGCTAAGAACGAAAAAACTGCATAGCGACTTGCTGGATTTTTCGCTCCTTCACGTAAAGTATCCAACCATTCATCGTCAACGTCCTCTTTTGAATCAAATAGCTGTTTGATAGAGAAATCTTCTAAAAATTTCTTCCGTCTAGCGTAGCGATAAAATAGATTTCCTGATGGTGAATCAAATAATAGATTCCATAATAGCTTTTGCTGTAGTTTTGGTGCTGGTTTAGTAATTACGCTCCAAGCAGGAGGTCCCGATAAAATCATTCCAGTGATTAAATCTGGCTGCTTTTTAACTAATTCTATAGCAACTGGAAATAATGCACCCTGGACTACTAAAGCTACAGGTTTTTTCACTATAGTTTTAATAAAAAATTGTAATTGTTCTGCCCAGTCAATTGGATAATAAGCTATATGAGGCATATCGCTTTCACCACAACCCAATAAATCCGGATTATAAATCAAATTACGATTACCTTGTTTATACCATTCATCACAATTTCTACTTGATTTGCAACTTCTTTTAATTTATCTACCTTAGATGGAGTTGTTGTAGTTGCAGTAATAACTAAATCATTATTTTGCTTCCAGTATTGAGCTACCGCATAACCTACATATCCGCAGCCAATAATTGCAATATTCATAAAATCACAGCACCCTTAATTATCAATTACCAATTCGCAATATGTCCCTCCGGGACACGCTACGCTAACGCAATATCACCCTTCGGGTGACGCAAGCTACGCAATTATTAATTACCGATTACCAATTACCAATTACCAATTACCAATTATTTTGCTAATTCTCTTTCGATAGCAGCAATCAATTCAGGTGAATTTGGTTTGACGCTGCTTTTGAACCGGGCTACAACTTCACCGTGTTTGTTGATTAAAAACTTTTCAAAGTTCCAAGCGATGGGTCCTTGTGGTTCAATTGCAGTTGTGAGTCTAGCATAAAGCGGATGCTGTTCTTCACCTTTAGCATGGAGCTTATCAAATAACTCAAAAGTCGTACTGTAATTTCTCGTACAGAAATCTGTAATCTCCTCATTGGTTCCAGGTTCTTGTCCTCCAAAATCATTGCATGGAAAAGCCAAAATCCTTAAACCTGCTTCTTTATAATTTTGGTTTAATTTTTCTAATCCTGCATATTGCGGAGTGTAACCACACTGAGAAGCCACATTAACAATTAGCAGTACTTTATTCACATAATCAGCTAACTTCCTATCCTTCCCATCCATAGTTTTGACTATAACGTCAGATATTGTGTTATTCATTTTTGTTGTTTGATAAAGACTATTGCCAAGTTTCTCACATCGCAGGCATTTCACAACATAGTCGAAATAGTAAATAAGTAAATAAGTAAATAAATAATTAATTAAATCTATAACAAGACCGAGATTGGGGATTATTCAATAGCTAAGCAAAGAAATTAGTATCTAGTTCTATCAAACCTGTCTTTTTCAGGGAAATACCATTACTTAACTATTGATTAACTACTTATGAATCGACCCATCCGGCATAATTGCTCCGGATAGATTAGCTCCAATGAGTTTAACAAGTAGACGGTCACCAGAACGAATTCTTGCCCCTCTCAAATCAGCACCGCGTAAATCAGCACCGCTTAAATCGGCTCCAATCAAATCAGCACCTTGTAAATTAGCTTCTTTCATATCAGCTAAAAGCAAATTTGCTCTGAACAAATTGGCATTGGACAAATCGGCACCTCGTAAAATTATCTTATGCATAAAAGCATCGCTAAGGTTAGCACCGTTCAATTTAGCGTAGCTGAGATTTCTACCCGATAAATCCCTTCCCTTGAGATTAGCCCGAGTAAAGTCTTGTCCGCTCAAATCGGATTGCTGGGGAGATTGATAAGTTTTATTCGGTATAGGTGTAGATTTAGGAGTCCACTTCTGTTGATAAGGCGCGTAAGAATTAGATTTATTATTGTTATTGCTACTAGGTGCAGCAGTTTTTTTAGGTTGGTAAGGAGAAGAAGGATACTCGGATTTGGATTGAGATGCTCCTGGTGAAGAACTTTTTCTCGGTTGATAAGACCCATTGTTACCAGAATTAGACCTGTATCTAGCCTTAATAGAACGTAACTTTTCCCGAGCTTCATTAATTTGCTGTAGCTTTTTACGAGCCTTTTCTTGCAACCGATGTTTTTCTTGAGGAATCCTATCCGGATGCCAAATAAACGCCAAATCCCTATAAGCCTGATTCACCTCTTCAAGCGAGGCTCCAGGCTCCAATTCCAAAATTCTATAGTACCGTTCCAGTTCTCTCATAAGGCGAGGTGAATGGTAAATCTACTTAATTATCAGTTATTTAGTCGTGCATCTGCTCAATTTTTTGTCAAATTTTGTTATTGCGCTGCCATCTTAGCTACAACTAAAGATTTAATAATACCTATTTCTACGATAATAGTTTGTAATTTATCTTTCGGAACGAGTAATTGAGTAGTGAGTAGTGAGTAAATAAGTAATGATTCATTGCAAGCAAGTTTAATATTTTTAACCTTTAACCTTCCTCCTTCCTCTTCTTAAAACGCTCGCTGTTCACTGTTCACTGTTCGCTGTTAACTGTTCACTGTATTACGTTGTTTGAAGTTATTTAGCCTTTTGAATACAACCACTCAAGCGCTGAGGTAAACTAGCCCTTGATTATGATTCTTTCGAGCTTAGTTGAACACTCGGAAAGGAGTTTTATTAAATGTCTCATACCGTTAAAATTTACGATACCTGCATTGGCTGTACTCAGTGCGTTCGGGCTTGTCCCACCGACGTACTAGAAATGGTACCTTGGGATGGCTGTAAAGCTTCTCAAGTAGCTTCTTCTCCCCGTACCGAAGACTGTGTAGGCTGCAAACGTTGCGAAACCGCTTGTCCTACTGATTTCTTAAGCATCCGAGTTTATCTCGGCGCTGAAACCACCCGCAGTATGGGATTAGCATACTAAGGTGAGCATAGGGCATAGGGCATAGAGAATAGTTAGGAGTTAGGAGTTAGGAGTTAGGAGTTAGAAATCACAAATTATCTACCCCCTCTTCCCACTCTTCCCCCTCTTCCCCCTCTCGCAATGCCCAATGCCCAATCCCCAATCCCCAAATTTCCATTCTGTATAAAATAACTGTTAATTTACTCCGTTTGTCTTGGCTTAACCATGAAGTATGTGTTAACTACTATAACCAGTTGAATCATACTGAAAACGGAGTGGTGTGAACAATGTGTGGAATCGTTGGGTATATCGGCGCACAAGTGGCGACGGATGTTCTACTTGCAGGGCTGGAAAAGCTTGAATATCGAGGCTATGATTCCGCTGGAATCGCTACGGTATCGGAAGGTGAAGTTAACTGTGTTCGAGCTAAGGGTAAGTTACATAATTTACGTTCTAAGTTAGAACAATTTGAAAATTCGGCGCGTGTTGGTATTGGACATACCAGATGGGCTACTCACGGGAAACCGGAAGAATACAATGCTCATCCCCACATGGATACTGCTTTACGGGTAGCAGTAGTGATGAATGGTATTGTTGAAAATTATCGCGAGCTAAGGGAAGATTTGAAGGCTCAAGGTCATGAGTTTCGTTCGGATACCGATACTGAGGTTATCCCCCATTTAATTGCTCAATTTCTCAAGGAAGAAGTTGCTCTCGGGGAAACTTATCCGGATTTAATGTTTTATGAAGCAGTCCGAAAAGCAGTTAATCAGCTAACTGGTGCTTTCGCTGTTGCTGTAATTAGTGCTGATTTTCCTGATGAAATTATTTTAGTGCGTCAGCAAGCACCTTTGGTAATTGGTTTCGGACAAGGTGAATTTTTCTGTGCTTCCGATACTCCCGCAATTATTTCCCATACCCGTGCGGTGCTAAATCTCGATAACGAGGAAATGGCACGTTTAACTCCTTTGGGTGTGGAGGTTTATAACTTCGCTGGGGAAAGATTGAAGAAGCAGCCCAGATTGCTCAATATGAATCCCGTCATGGTGGAAAAGCAGGGATTCAAGCACTTTATGCTCAAAGAAATCTACGAGCAACCAGGTGTGGTAAGAGCTTGTTTGGACGCTTATTTTAGTCACCAAGATACTCTCGATTATACAAATTCCCCGGTAAATCTGGGCTTACCAGAAGAACTTTATACAGATTTAGAACAAATACAGATAGTTGCTTGCGGTACTAGTTGGCACGCAGCATTAGTCGGAAAATACTTATTAGAACAATTTGCCGGAATTCCCACTCACGTACATTACGCTTCGGAATTCCGCTATTCACCAACACCTTTAACCCCAAATACATTAATCATCGGTGTAACTCAATCCGGTGAAACTGCCGATACTCTGGCAGCTTTATCAATGGAAAAGCAACGCCGAGAAGCAAAAGAAGCTAAGTATCAACCAAGACTTTTAGGTATTACCAATCGTCCCGAAAGTAGTTTGGGATTAATGGTTCCGCATATAATAAATACTTTAGCTGGAATTGAAATCGGTGTAGCAGCTACAAAAACCTTTGTGGCTCAGTTGATGGCATTTTATGCATTGGCTTTAGACTTAGCTTATCGCTGCAAAACTGTTTCCAGCGAAAGAATTGTTGAGATGATTGCCGGTTTGCGGAAAATTCCCACAGAAATCGAAGAAACTCTCAAAAAACAAGAACAATTAACCGAACAGCTAGCTCACGAATTTACCGAAACCAGAGATTTTATATTTTTAGGTAGAGGAATTAATTTCCCTATCGCTCTCGAAGGAGCTTTGAAATTAAAAGAAATCAGCTATATTCACGCTGAAGGATATCCCGCTGGGGAAATGAAGCACGGACCGATTGCTTTACTAGATGAAAAAGTTCCAGTTGTAGCAATTGCAATTCCGGGTAGCGTACACGAAAAGGTAATTTCCAACGCTCAGGAAGCAAAAGCAAGGGATTCCAGACTAATTGGAATCGCACCTTCAGATGATGCAGAAGTTGCAGAAGTATTCAACGATTTAATTCCGGTGACTACTGTAGATGAATTGCTTTCACCAATTTTGACAGTAGTACCTTTACAATTACTGGCTTATCACATCGCTGCTCGTCGCGGTTTGGATGTTGACCAGCCGAGAAACTTGGCTAAATCAGTTACTGTTGAATAAGTGTAATTACTGAATATAATAATTTTGTTTATTATAGTCTCAGAGGGTTGTTTTTCTCTCTGAGACTTATTTTATAGCATCTTACGACCAATGTTAATAAAATTTGTGAATCAAGAGTGTATAAATCAGCTTGTAACAAAAATAGCTGCGGTGGGGTTGCTAAGAAAATTATTAAAGATTTTTATTTTGTAGGTTGGGTTAGATAGGAAAACAATTTTGGTAAAGACGACAATTTATTTATCCTATCGTAACCCAACACTAAGATTTGAATAATCATTGTTATTATTAAAACTCGAATGTTGGGTTACGACGCAATATTAATTATTAGTTCAAATTCAAAATTTTTGTGCGTCTAACCCAACCTACTAAATAATTACCGATTTTTATAAAATAAAAGATTTATATGATTCGTATCGTTATTGAAAAAGAAGATAAAGAAGCTAATTATAAATTCCTAAGAAAATTAAAAAGAATACCATTAAATATTCTAAGTAATGGAATTGGATACACTTTTATGTGGATAATTATAATACTCTTAACAGGGTCATATAAATATTTTTCTAGCCCAATTTCAGAAATAATTGCTTGCGGCTTAAT
>JBCBHT010000113.1:0-21429 GCA_038525335.1 Cyanobacteria bacterium J06621_15
CTGCATAGTACCGCATCTTTACGCGGTTTATGTTTTGTAGATGCAGCTATTTTGGCTTTTACAATTTCCTCTAAAGACGGGTCATTATCATTTCCAATCAGCCGAATATTTTCCTTATAAGGGTCAGCATTTGGTGTATCTTGTAGACGGGCTGTATGTTTTTCGCTACCGCCCACATTCCCAAAACTTTTCAATTTTCCAACGCGCATGATTGCTAAAGCAGTCATTGAAAAACCCCACCAACAATGAGTGTGCAACAAGCCCCGTTGGGCGAACGCAACTTCTGCGTCCGAGAGAGCGTACAGCGAGCGAGGATGGGCGCAGCCCACCCCGCAGGGGCGCAGAAGTGAAGTGAGTACACTTCGATTATAACGAAACTGCTCGAAATTGCTTTCGGGAGTAGGCGGAACGAGAGATGTTGGGAGAATATTTCGGAAGTGTGGATGTGACGGCGCAATCCCGCGTACTATCAATTAATTCGGTTGGGGCGTAGCATTTATTTTAATTTATTAAAAGCTGAAAAATCCCCGATTTAATTATTTTTTAAAATAGCAGAAGTTGAAAATAATTTTGTTCCGTTTCTCCGCTCTATTAAGGCGTTCTCCGTTTTAGTTCTTGAACGTCTAACAGTCAAGCCAGAACAATTAACCTGCTGCCCAGGTGTTTGGATTTTAAGAAAATTTACATCTGATTCTTAACACAAATATGTTCCTTTATTAGCTTCTTTCCCGATAATACTTATATAAGGACGGCGGGGCGTGAAAATATAGATTTACGAATGATTGAAAATAAGGCGAGGTAAATGTATTATTATTCAAATATTTATGCAAGTGAAACTTTTATATACCTGAATTACTTCTTGTGATATCCAGAAAATTTTCGTATATAAATAGTTGTGTAACTAGAAAGGGGCGTAAAATAGAAAGATGGCTATAAACAATCCCCTCAGTAAAACTCATTTCAAAGTAACGAAGGATAGGCTTCAGCATTACAGCAATGATAAATATACTTGCTCCGATTGCGGACACCGTTACTATCCCAAAGTTCATAGCCAACCATACATCGTACAATTTGGTTCCATCCTCATTGGTGTAGTCATTTTCATTATGTTTAAAACACAAGCACCACCTTGGCTCTATGCAATGCTGCCGTTATTGCTTGGTGGTTATATGATTTGGTACTACAACAAAGACCGACGTGTGACCACTCCTAATAGAACGAAGAAAATTCGCTATGGTGATATTGTTCTAAGTTGTCCTGAATGCAGAAGCACAAGAGCAACAAAGACTAATCAGCTTTAAGTAAGCAAAAACGACCATGCAGACAATTCAAGCAAGAGACATCAATCTTCGTTACCTGATAGACAACTTTGGCATACAACTAGTCCGAGAACCCGACTTCTTTCCCGAATGGCAGCGCGATTTGTCGGAACTGACCGACTACGACAAACAACTGCTCGATAAAATTAAAGAAGGATATTTTAATTTACTTAATTATCCACCATTACTAGAAGGTGTAGTTCGTCAAGCAATAACTGATCCACTGCTTTTTATTGGTGATTTTTATCTAGCACCTTTCTACGTTAAATCGGAAGAATCAATTGATATTGAAGTCCCTGACGAAGATGTCATTATCAAAGGTCGCATCGACACTTTAGTTTTGCGCGACCAACTTTGGGTAATGATTATCGAATCGAAAAAAGCATCATTCTCGATTGAATCCGGTTTAGCGCAAATACTTTCGTATATGCTTGGCAGTCCCATCACGGATAAGCCGACTTTTGGAATGATTGCGACGGGTAGCGAATTTATTTTTATCAAGTTAGTTAAAGGTGGTACACCTCAATACGCAACATCAAAAGTTCTTTCAATGCGTAACCCTGGCAATGATTTGTATGATGTGTTGAAGATTTTTAAGAAATTGATTGATATTGCAAGCGCTTAGACTGGTTAAAGAGTGGCGTGGAACGTAAAAAGATTATACTATTGCCTCTATTTCCCGGACTCGCTTTGACAGCTTGCCAACAGTATCAGTAATTTCGTTTAGAGAACTCGTTTCAGCACAAACTTTATTCCAGTTGTGCTGCCACCGAGCAATAGTACGCCCCAAATCCACTAATTCTGCGGCTTGGTCAATATTAATCTCAACTAAAGATGGAACAGTCCATTCTATAAAATGTAGACTTTGACGCATGAAGATAACAACTTCGTCTAATTGGGCTTTATTACTAGTAAGGGATTGGATTTGAGTGAGGTGTGTTGCCAAGTGGGTTAATTTTGAGGAAATATCGTGTTGTTGAAAATGCTCTTTATTCAAGTATGCTGTATTCATGAATTCCGCTCTATAAAACCTACCGTCTTTTATTCTGTCACGATTTAAACTACCTTTTCTTTTATGCTAGCGCCAAGAATTTCTATCGAGCGGTTCTGACGTGGGCAGATAAACATCCGCGAATCGTAGATAATAAAGAAAAGACGAATATTAAAAATCTAGATATAAATCATTTATATATAAAAAGTTAGTGTACGTTGTTTAAATATATTTTCTTGTCAAAATTATCCTGACTAAAATAATAAAACACTAAAAATATATGCATTAATTATCTATACTCAAAAAGTTAGCACATAAAATATTAGTCTAATAATTTTTCCAAAAACCAAAACCGAGCAAAAAGCGAGGTATAATACTACAAGTGTCCAAAGCCTTACTATATAGACACTTCAGCCAAATTTATTCTAAAACTGTGCAGGTACCCTGCTCGGCATCGGTTTCTCAAACTACTGTGGTTAAAGGATATGTGACAAGCTGTGACGGTGGATATTCTTAAAATTAACTTACTTTGAAACATACTACATTATTACAAAAGATAAGTGTCACATCTATAGTTGTAATTGTGATGATTCCATGTATTTAAAATCTTGACTAATGCATCAATAAAACTTGATTTGTGGATATCTTCATACAGTATGAGAACCCTGCCATCTCAAGAGAAAAACTCGCTCTCGAATGACGGTGGAGATGTATGCGGTCGCGTTATTGTAAATGTATGTTTGCAATAATGTCCTAGAATACAAGGTTGCCACTTACCGTTGTATGTAAAAAGCATTGCCAGTACGATAGTTTCGCACGCATCGCGTGCGAATGCAAAGAAATAAGAAGAAAGTAAACCGTTGCTGTGCAGCCAACTTGTACAGCATCGGCGACTGGATAGCTTGAAATACAAAGCTTTTTTAAGAAAGTAAGAAAAAATTAATTGTGGCGTTGTTTCTTACTTTCAATTGTTCTCTACTGCACCTAATGCTTTGAGTGAGGTTTTTTGTTCTGAGGTTAATCCTATAGCGTTAGTGATGTTCATGTTGGCGTAAGGTCTATTGCTGAGAGTTTTGATACATTCACCCGTTTGGATATTCCAGATTTTTATTGTTTCGTCATAGCTACCACTGACTAAGAATTCATCATCTGGAGTAAAAGCAACTGATACAACTCTATTCGTATGACCTTTTAATGTCTTGATTAATTCACCAGTGCGAACATCCCATATATTTATGATTTGGTCGATACTACTAGATGCAAGAAATAAACTATCATAGCTAAATTTTACACACTCTATCCCACAATGACTATCTTGCAAAGTTTTCAGGCATTTTCCACTGTGAATATCCCATATTTTTACTACACCATCTCTACTACCACTTGCTATGCTTATACCATTAGCAGCTACTGCAACTGACCATATAGCAACATCGTGTCCTTCTAAGGTTCTAAAACAGTCTCCTGTATCAATATCCCATAACTTTATTGTGCGATCGCGACTACTACTTAATATAATTCTGCTATCAGCACTAAAGTCAACAGAAGTTACCCGAGAACTATGTCCGTGAAAAGTTTTTACACACTCTCCACTCTTTAGTTCCCATAATTTTACAGTTTTGTCCATGCTAGCACTAGCAAGAGTTAAACCATCACAACTAAATGCTAAATCTGATATTCGTTTTTCATGTCCATTTAAATTTTTCAGGTACTTTCCATTACTAAAATTCCATAGTTTAACAGCATAATCGCCACTACCACTTGCAATAATTTTACTATCAGGACTTATAGCAACTGAATTTATCCATTTATCGTGTCCTCTGAGAGTTCTGAAACAGTCTCCTGTATCAATATCCCAGAATTTTATTGTTTTATTATTATTACCACTAACAATCGTTTTGCCATCAGGAGTAACAATAACTGATTGCACCCAATTACTACATCCATGCAAAGTTTGTAAACAGTTTCCTGTATTTACATCCCAAAGTTTTATTGTTTGGTCATCGCTACAACTTGCAAGTAATGTTTCTTTTGAGTTAAGAACAATTTTTCTGACTTTAGCGTTATGTCCTTTGATTGTTTTTAAGCATTTCCCATCATTAATAGACCAGACTTTAATTGTATGGTCGGCACTTGAACTAAAAATAGTTTTATTATCCTTACTAAAAATAATCGAACGGATTGAATCATTATGACCAGTTAAATCTTTGATGTATTGCCCAGTAGTAACATCCCAAAGCTTTATTGTTTGGTCTTTGTAGCCACCGCCAGTAGCTAAGGTTTTGCTGTCATGGCTAAATGATACTGAAACAACACCATCATTGTGTTCTCGTAAAGTTTTAAGGCAAGTTCCTGTAGAAATATCCCAAATTTTTACTGAATTATCAATACTACCACTGGCTAAGACTTGACTTGATGGTGCTATTGCTACTGTGAATGCAGAGCCAGTATGTCCTTGCAAGGTTTGTAAGCATTGCCCAGTACTAACATCCCAAAGTTTTATTGTTTGGTCATCGCTACAACTTGCAAAAATCGTGCCATATGTGTAGCGAACTGCAAACATAAATTCCTCAAACCGCAAACAAGCCAAATTTGAAACCACATTCGCTGCAAATAAGAGGGGTTTCAAAACCACATTAGGTACAAATGAAACCACATTCGCTGCAAACAAACCACATTATTGCAAATGAAACCACATTCGCTGCAAATAGGCTGTATCTATTTCATAGTAAGGATTTCGGCAGTTATCTTCACAAAAGTGTCCGAAAAATACGAACTTTTTTGCCAGACATATATGTACATTTTATTTATATATAAACTGGACAGTTTTAAAACAGAAAAACTTTTAATGAGGTATCTCTTGAATTAGCAGTAAGTTTTATAGCAAGAGCCGCAATTAAGAGATAAAAATTACGCATACAAAGGAATTCCAATTTTTAGCATCTGGTTCCTCAAATCTTCAGTCCGTCCAGGAGGTAACTGGGCATTTAAGGGACTTCCAGAAAATAAACTATCCCAAAATAAGAATGATAATCATTATGATTAGGAGTAAGGGGGGGTGCCGACGGCACCCCCCCCCTTACTCCTAAATATGGTATTAGTGTTTTAAGAATTAGGCTTTTGGGTGCAGCGAAACATGTCTATAATACTAACCGATTCGCTTAAAAAGGTGTTGATTGAAACTGCATTTCAATTAAAAGGTGCAGCTAAACGTAAATTTATGGCACAAACAGCGGTAGAGTTAGGGTTTGGAGGTCAACGTTTAGTAGAAAAAGAATTAGGATGGAATAGGTATAGTGTTCGTAAAGGAATAAAAGAGCTGAAAAGCGGTATTACTTGCATCGATAATTATTCTGCAAAAGGACGAAATAAAGCAGAATTTAATTTACCATTACTTTTATCAGATATTAAAAGTATAGTTGATTCTCAAAGTCAAACTGACCCTAGTTTTAAAAGTCAAAGATTATATACACGACTTAGTGCAGCTAAAGTAAGGCAACAATTAATAGATAAATATAGCTATAGCGATGATGTTTTACCTTCAGAAGAAACAATTCGCGTCAAATTAAATGATTTAGGTTATAAACTTAAACGTGTTGCAAAAATTCAACCTCAAAAAAAATTCCAGAAACTGAAGCAATCTTTGATGAACTAGCAATAGTTAATCAAAATGCAGATTCAGATTCTAGTAGTTTACGTTTAAGTCTAGATGCCAAAGCTCGTGTTAAAATTGGCTACTTTGACCGAGGAGGGAAAAATAGAACTCCCACTAAAACTTATGACCATGATTTTGACCCAAAAACAAGCATAACTCCCTATGGTATATTTATTCCAGAACTTGATGAACTATTTTTATATTTTACAGAATCTAAAGTAACTAGTGATTTTATTGTTGATGTTTTAGAGGATTTTTGGTTAGGAGAAAGACACCGATTCTCTCAAATTAAAACATTAGTTATAAATCAAGATAATGGACCAGAAAATAATTCTCGTCGCACTCAGTTTATGAAACGTATAGTTGAATTTGCTCAAAAATATGAATTAAATATACGTTTAGCTTATTATCCTCCTTATCACAGTAAATATAATCCAATAGAAAGAACATGGGCAGCATTAGAAAATCATTGGAACGGTAGTATTTTGGATGAAATAGAAACGGCTTTAAGTTTTGCTTCTAATATGACATGGAAAGGTAAACATCCAATAGTTAAATTAGTTACCAAAACTTATCAAACAGGAGTTAAGTTAACTAAGAAGGCTATGTCTGAAATTGAAAAACAAATTTTGAGACTAGCTAATTCTGGACATGAAATATTTGATGATTTAGGTAACTGGTTTATTGATATCTGTTTTGGAAAAACGTGATTTTTAAGGAATGAGTAATACAGTTCTTATTTAACTATTATTAATCTGAAATAAAAATTTTAGTACTTCTAAAAAAAGTGAGGTACTGATTTGTAATATATTCAAATGAACGAGAAGGGGGCTGCTAAGGGCAGCCCTCCTTCTCTCACTATCGTAATGATTATCATTATTAAATAAATGCTGTCTTTTTATTTTTTTGGGATAATTTATTTCTTGGAAGTCCCTTAATACGACAGAATACTAGATGCATGTGTAATAAATAGAACTTTTTGGATTACCAATTACCCATTACCAATTACCGAAAATAAATTTCTGAGATAAACATAAACCATCGAAAGTACATTCAGTTTTTTTTTGCTGATTCAGATGATTCAGATGATTCAATCAATACAATTTTGCGTAAATGAGGACTGTCTAAATTTCCGCGACGTGCCATAACAGAAGCAAGTAGAAGTCTCCAAGCAGTTAAAGATAAAACAGAAGTATCGGCTAACTTGAGAAAATTTTTCACCTTCTTCTGCTTTAAAGCTACTATTGCCCAATGAAGCTTCAAATACCCCTTAATATCATCTAAAGCAGGTATTTCCGAGCGATGCTTTTCATCAACTAAAGCGTAAATCTTCTCCTTCATAGAAATATTTGTATTTAAACGCTTTTTCAAAAATATTTTTTGGTCATATCCACCAGACCAAATTGTTCGGTAAGCCAAACATTGATTTAAGATAAGGGCATCTCCAAACTGAGCAATCCGAATCCAAGAATCAATATCATCACAACCAGTTAACCTCGTATCCCATCCACCACTTTTCAAAAAAGCTTCACGGGTACAAGCTACCTGAACCGGAGTACCAAAAGGTAATCTTTCCAAAAGCATCCCATAGTGAATATCCGCTTGCGGAATATAAAAAGCTTCACCCGGACCCAATACAGGTGTACGACTTATTTCAACCTCCAACTCCGAAACCTGAGCCGCAATACAAGACACTATTACAGCATTTTCATTCATTGCGATCGCACTTTGCATTTGCTCCAGACAATTGGGAGCCAGATAATCATCATCATCCAAAAACTTAATCCACTCACCTTTAGCTTGAGCAATTCCAGCATTAACCGTAGCAGCATGACCGGAATTAGTAATATTACAAAGGTAAACCAACCGCTGCTGTTGTTCCGGTGGAAGTTGTTCCCTAAAACTTTTGACATACTCAGCAGTACCATCAGACGAACAATCATCAGCAACAACAACCTCACACTCAAGAGTCTGTAACAGAGCAGAGTTGATTGCTCGTTTGAGTAAATCTAAACGGTTATAGGTTGTAATCACAACGCTAAATTTCATACATCTAAAACTCTAACTACAGCTGAGCGAACTACCGTTGGGTAAAAATAAATTCTGTGTCATACAAAAAATTCTTGCAATATTCTTGCAATGTTTAAAATAATGGCTTTAAATAAATGGACTAAAACATCGATATCGATTTATTATTGGTGATCGTGAGATTTGAACATAACCCATAACGACCGAGATAAAAATCCGCGAGTCGTTTTTCTCCCTGACAAAAAATATGGGGAACATAAACCTTACTAAGAGAACAAAAAATGAACGTACAACAAATAATCCAGGACATAGAATCCGAACAACTTAAAACAGACCTACCAATTATTTACGTAGGTGATACAGTAAAAGTCGGAGTAAAAATCAAAGAAGGCGAAAAATTTCGCGTACAACCCTATGAAGGAGTTGTCATTTCCAAGCGCAATGGTGGCATCAACGAAACTATTACAGTTCGTAAAATATTCCAAGGTGTTGGTGTGGAAAGGGTTTTTCTCCTGCATTCTCCCCGAATCGATAACATAAAAGTAATGCGTCGCGGTAAAGTCCGACGTGCAAAACTTTATTATCTACGAAATCGCGTAGGTAAAGCGACTCGCATTCAACAACGTTTCGACCGCTCTTTATAACTTCAATGAGTGTCCTGCCGGGATGTGAAAATCGTGTGGATGTAGCGGCATCTAGCGCCGCTCTTCATTAATTTCCATCAAAATGGTAATATTAATGTTACTATTGAGTTAGAATATAGTTAAGGTTACTGCTTGTGCAGTTATCGAACAAAGTAATTGTGCGCTCTTAGTTCAGTTGGTAGAACGTAGGTCTCCAAAACCTAATGTCGGGGGTTCGAGTCCTCCAGGGCGCGCTCAAAAATAAAATTCAGCCCGGAAGTAAGTTTTCGGGTTGATTTTGTTTTTTATGGCAGCTTTATATATTTTATTTGTTATTTTATTTATAAATAATGGTCTAAATTAAAGCTGTTACTATAAGTGGAGACCTTCGTGTAATCAGGATAGGGGGAGAGTAAAGACAGTGGCCAAAAAACAAGAAGCACAAATACAAGAATTGAATAATGGGTTTAGTGTCGGCAACTTCTTGAAAGGAACTAGAGAGGAGTTTGACAAAGTAGTTTGGCCAAGTCGAAAACAGCTCGTCAGTGAATCCGCAGCCGTGCTGTTGATGGTAACCCTTTCCGCTACAGTAATATTTTTTGTAGATAAATTCTTTGCTTGGGCAGCAAAAGTGATATTCTAATGAACTCTGCAACAGACGAAGACCGTAATTCGCCGTTGCAGTCAGAGGAAATGGATGCACCATCAAAAGATGGCGTGAAGTCATGTCGGTGGTACGCAGTGCAAGTCGCCTCTGGCTGTGAGAAGCGCGTGAAAACCAACTTGGAGCAGCGTATTCAAACTTTTGATGTCGCTGATAAAATTATCCAAGTAGAAATTCCCCATACACCAACAGTTAAGATTCGTAAGGATGGCAGTCGTTACAGTACAGAAGAAAAGGTTTTTCCTGGCTATGTACTGGTAAAAATGCAAATGGAAGATGATATATGGCAGGTAGTGAGAAACACTCCCCATGTAATCAACTTCGTAGGAGCAGAGCAAAAACGAGGTACTGGTAGAGGTCGCGGTCACGTTAAACCCCTACCGCTTTCTCATAGTGAAGTAGAAAGAATCTTCAAGCAGGCTACCGAGCAACAAGAAATAGTCAAGATTGACATGGCTGTTGGTGATAAGATAATCGTGCTTTCAGGTCCGTTTAAAGATTTTGAAGGTGAAGTTGTCGAAGTCAGTCCGGAAAGAAGCAAGCTCAAAGCATCGCTTTCGATTTTCGGAAGAGAAACGCCAGTAGAATTGGAATTTAATCAAGTAGAGAAACAAAGCTAGTAAGAAATGGCGAAGAAAGTAACAGCGATTATTAAACTGGCTCTACAGGCTGGGAAAGCCAACCCAGCACCACCAGTCGGTCCGGCTTTGGGTCAGCACGGTGTGAACATTATGATGTTCTGTAAGGAGTACAACGCCAAAACAGCCGATAAAGCTGGGATGGTAATTCCCGTAGAAATTTCGGTATTTGAAGACCGGAGTTTTACATTTATTTTAAAGACTCCTCCTGCATCGGTATTGATAACCAAAGCAGCCAAAATTGATAAAGGTTCAGCGGAACCGCAAAAAGTCAAAGTTGGTTCCATCACAAAAGACCAATTGCGAGAAATTGCCGAAACAAAAATGCCCGATTTGAATGCCAATGACATCGAAGGAGCTATGAAGATTATTGCGGGTACCGCTCGTAATATGGGTGTGACTATTAGTGATTAAAAAGGTTAAAGGTTAAAGGTCAAAGGTCAAAGGTTTAAAACTTTGATTGATGTCTTTTTAAAGTTATGAGTTAGTAATTATGAACTAAAACTAACCACTAACTACTAATCACTAACTACTAATCACTAACTACTAACTACTAATCACTAACTACTAACAAAATTATTTGGGGGAGAGAATCAATCTCGTTAGTTACCCCTGGAGGAAAAATGGCAAAAAATAAGTTATCGCGTCGTTTAAGAGAATTATTGGAGAAAGTCGAAGATAAAGACTACGAACCAATAGAAGCTTTAAGTTTGCTCAAAGAAACAGCAACAGCGAAATTTCCCGAAGCAGCAGAAGCACATATTCGTTTGGGAATTGACCCAAAATATACAGACCAGCAGTTGCGGACAACAGTAGTGCTTCCAAAAGGAACCGGACAAACCATTCGAGTCGCAGTAATTGCAAGAGGTGAGAAAGTCGCAGAAGCAACAGCCGCTGGTGCTGATGTAGTAGGTTCGGAAGAATTAATCACTGAAATTCAGCAAGGAAGAATGGATTTCGACAAGTTGATTGCGACACCCGATGTGATGCCACAGGTAGCAAAGCTTGGTAAATTATTAGGTCCTCGTGGTTTGATGCCATCTCCTAAAGGTGGAACCGTAACAACCGACCTTACAGCAGCAATTGAAGAATTTAAAGCAGGTAAATTAGAATTTAGAGCCGACCGTACAGGTATCGTTCACGTAATGTTCGGTAAAGCTTCCTTCACTCCAGAGGATTTATTGGTTAACTTGAAAGCTTTACAGGAAAGCATTGACCGTAACCGTCCTTCCGGAGCAAAAGGTCGTTATTGGCGTACCGTTTACGTATCAGCCACCATGGGACCATCTATTCGAGTTGATACCAACGCTTTACGCGACATAAAAATGGCTTAATTGCGTAGCTTGCGTCACCCGAAGGGTGATATTGCGTAGCGAAGCGTCACCCGAATGGGTGATATTGCGAATTGTTTGACTTTGATTGATGCCGGAGTTATTATTTGTAAGTTATGAATTTTGAGCAGAATAGCTTTTAATTTCTAACTTATAAATCCTAACTCTTAATAAATAACAGCCAGAGACAGTAGGTGCTTGAATTGGTAATTAAATTCGGCTTAATTTCCTACCTAGGTTTACTATCTAATTATTTTTCATTTTTAACCACAGTGGTGAAGATGTGATAATAATTGGATTTTATGAAGACGTAGAGAAACGTGTTTATAGATATAAAACCTGGAAAAATCTTGATTAACCCTGGCTGTTGCAGTCAGGGTTTTGTTGTTTATAAGGTCGATTAAAAAACCGCACGGGAGGTGAGGTCATCACCCCTCTCTTTAAGAGAAGGGGCTTCGGGCAACCATCCGAAGCTTAAACACTGACTAGCCCAAGGCACGCTACTGTCCGGTAAGTACGCACCATAGCTTCTCCAGTTTGGATTATTTACAAGCTTTAGTTGCAAAGCTCATCTAAAAGATGGACATCTTGATAGTAGTGGGCGAGGAGACTATTTACGGGTTTGCTGGTTCCTGGGTTATACCATTAAAAACCAGCATTTAAATATAAAGCCGTTCTATAAGAACGGGGTTTCAGACCCAGAGGAATTTTGATGAAATGGGTAGAACGCTAGCGAATAAAAAAGAGATAGTCGCCGACCTCAAAGGACTTTTAGATAAATCTTCCTTAGCGATAGTAATTGATTACGAAAATTTAAGCGTATCGGAAATAACCGATTTGCGTAATCGATTGCGTCCAACTGGTACGGTTTGTAAAAGAACCAAAAATACCTTAATGCGTATTGCTGTTGAAGAAGATACTCAATGGCAACCAATAACGCAGTATCTTCAAGATTCTTCAGTCTTCTTGTTAGTTGAAGAAGAATTAAAAGACGCTATCAAAGCTTACGAGGATTTTCAGAAAGCTACCAAGAAAACAAAAATTCGCGGTGGAGTTCTTGAAGGACAAGCTTTAACGGTTGACGAAATCAAAGCACTCAAGGAATTACCTTCCAAGCAAGAGCTGATGGCTCGGATTGCTGGTGGTATTAATGCAGTTGCAACCAGATTGGCTGTGGGAGTCAACCAAGTACCTACCAAATTGGGAAGAGGTATCAACCAAGTACCAAGTTCTTTGGCAAGAGCGCTGCAACAAGTATCTCAGAAAGAAGAATCTTCAGATTCTGGAGAATCTTAGGGTTTTGGATTTTAGATTTTGGATTTTGGATTGTATGTAAACAAACCATTACTAATTTTGAGAATCTAAATTTAAAAGAACCTTGAATTTACTTTCGTTTGTAGTAAGGGCTTCAGCCATGTTTGATAAGGTAACAAATCCTAACTACGAACCAGAATTACAAAAATAACAACAGTAACAACAGGAGTAGAATTATGTCTGCAAAAACTGATGAAATCATGGAAAGCTTGAAGTCTTTGAGTTTACTTGAAGCTTCCGAATTAGTTAAGCAAATCGAAGAAGTATTTCAGGTAGATGCTTCCGCTTCCGGTGGTGGTGGAATGATGATGATGCCTGGAATGATGCCTGGAGCAGCTGGTGGTGGTGAAGCTGAAGCTGCTGAAGAGAAGACTGAATTTGACGTAGTACTAGAAGACGTACCTGCTGATAAGAAGATTGCAATTCTCAAAGTTGTTCGCGGTATTACCGGTTTAGGCTTAAAAGAAGCAAAAGAAATGGTAGAATCTGCGCCTAAAGCAATTAAAGAAGCTATTGCTAAAGAAGCTGCTGAAGATGCTAAGAAGCAGCTTGAAGAAGCTGGTGCAAAAGTATCTGTTAAATAGTAAATTTGGGCATGGGGAATTGGGGATTGGGCATTGGTTAAGAGTTATTTCTGCTCTCCCATTCCGAATGCCCCATGCGCTATTCCCAATGCCCATTTTCAATGTAGATCCGCATCCCAGACAGCGATATAAACTCGACCTTCTCTATTACGCTGTATTATTCCCTTTAAATTTCCGGTTTGAAAAGAATATTTATTATTTTGGCGCTGATACACTCGCTGCAATCCTTGTTGAATGTCGCCGTTGATATTACCTTTTAACATTCCTTGCAAAGTATTTTGCATCGCGTTGACTCCGACGGATTGAGATAGTGATGCTTCTGTTTGTCGCAGTTTTCCCGATTGTCGGTCGAATAATAAGCCTAAGTCTACTTTATCTGGTTGTAATTTATAAAGATAGGCTCTGGTATTCCATAAACCACGGGAAACTTTGGTTGGTTCTCCTAATGTTGCTTTAACTTGATTTTTGGAAGTTCCTGTAGAAAAGATGGGAAAACTACTGTTTTGATTGTTATTCGGAACTGGTTTTGCTGTTTGTTGTGGTGTTGGGGTTGGAGTTGGAATAGGTGTAGGTGTAGGAATTATTTGCGGTTGAGTAGGGGGTGTAAAGGTAGTTTCGGGTTGCTGCAAATCTAATTTTGGCTCTGGTGTTGGTTCTGGTGTTGGCTCGATGATTTCTACTTCTTTTTCTGGCGATCGCACTTGGTCAGTTTGTATTTGTGGTGGAATTTCAGCTTCTGGAGTTGGAGTTGTTTGAGTTCGATTTTGATTTAAGGAAGGTTCGGGAGAACGGTTTAGATTACTATTACCATTGTCATTAATAGATTCTGGTGGAGGAGTTTGGGATATAACTACATCTTCTTCAGGTTTTTGGCTACTAAAATTAGCAATAGCCATTCCTCCAATTAATCCAGCACCAAGTAAAAGGGCGAAAATTAAACCTGGTTTTAATTTGTTGGTAGAAGTTTGAGAATTTGAATTTGAATTTGAATGTGAATTTGAGCTTATATTTTTTTGCGGAATTCCGGCTGCGGGAGATAATGCGACTGTTTTTTGAGTTTGTTGATTATTTGTCAAATGATTATTCAATCCGGGTGAAGCAGGATTAATTCCACTATTAGACTCCAAAGCATAAAGCATTTTACTCGCCGTGCTGAAGCGACTACCAATATTGGGATTAATTGCTTGATTGAGAACTTGTTTTAAAGAATCTGTGATTCCAACAGCATCACTTTCCCAGATTACTTCTCCAGTTTGGGGATTCGTTTCTAATTCTTGAGGATGTTTTCCGGTTAATAAATAAATTGCTGTCAAACCCAAACTATAAATATCGCTAGCGAAAACCGCACGTCCCACAGCTTGTTCGATGGGCATGTATCCCGGTGTACCAATCACCATCGATTTTGTAGTACTACCGTGAGAATTAATTACAGTACGAACCGTTTCCTTGACCGCACCAAAATCAATTAAAACTGGTTTGCGGTTGGAACTACGAAGGATAATATTATCGGGTTTGATATCGCGATGAATAATTCCTTTGGAGTGAACGTATTCTAAAACCGGTAACAAACTGAGTAAAATTTCTTTGACAACTTCCTCATTCAAACAACCTTGATTTTCAACAATATCCGTTAAAATTTGTCCTTGAATCCATTCCTGAACCAAATAAAATAAACCGTCTTCCGAAAAATAAGCAAAAAGATTGGGAATTTGCTCGCTACCTTCACCGAGAAATTCTAAAGTTGCTGCTTCTCGTTCAAATTTCTGCTGAATCTTCTGATAGGTCTTGGGGTCGTCCGCGAGTGGTTTAAGTTGTTTAATTACACAACGACGACGAGAAGGTAGATGAATATCCTTCGCCAAAAAGGTTTCACCAAATCCACCAGCACCTAACACCTGGATAACTTGATAACGATTATTCAGTAACTTTGTTGTCATGCTGCTTTTAAACGAGTGAACAATATATCAATCGATGCTGCGAGCCAATATTTAATTTATCTCAAAAGTTCTGACGTTGTTGGTAGTTTAATTTATCCCAATTTGATTTTTTTTATTCTTTTGGGGAATAAAATCCTGTATATTGAAATTGAGACAAAAACCCTAGTGCTAGAGTTTCATGAAAAAATTAACTGAAATGGTCGGTACAACCCAAGCTGCTTGGTTGTTGAAAATTTGCACTCAAAGAGTGAGACAATTACTATACGAAGGAAGAATTATCGGAGCAAAAAAGATTGGTCAATTTTGGAATATTCCCACATTCAGCGGAATGCCAAAAATAAAAGAAGGGAAAAGAGGTCCGAAAGGGACTTGGAGAAAGCGATTAAGCTTGAAACAAACTTTTATTCATATAAATACTCATACGATTCGAGATAATAAAAAGAATGGTACTTACGAGCCTGTAATTCTTGTGAAATCAGGTTCACACAAAATGGTAGCTCATCATGTAAAAATAAATGGACCTTGCGAACTAATCTATAGTGTTAATGGTGGTTTGGGTTGTAAAGCTAAGGCTTGGGTCGCAGCCGATCCAGATGTCATGGTTGAAGCTTCTATTTTTGCTAATATGACTTAATTTAAATATTTTGGGTTTTGAGTGATGCTTGATTTAAACTCGCATTAATTTCCATAACACCAATTTTTATTGGCTGTTAAAATCTTTTGATGCAATATATTTTATTTTTGTTTTCTAATTATTTTGTAGTCGGGGAAAATTAAAGTACTGAAAATATAACAAAAAACCTACATACAATTTATTTGAGAATCATCGCCTCAGTTCGTTCAAAGAATTTTGTACTGCTTCTCTAACACTCCGAAGTGGGTCTTCGCTAAGTATTGAAAGTGCTTCTATAACTCGATTTACTACATCTTGAGAACAAGATTCTTCTTGATAGCTTTTTATTAAACCTAATGTTTTTACAGCCTTTAAGCGAACATCAGGTATATCACTTTTTAAAACTTCAATCAGTGCATCTACAGCATTTAATTTAAGTAGAGAGAAAGCAGCTTTATTTTGAGCTAATTCGTCGCTATCTTGTAAAGCGTTAATCAATGGTTCTATAGCTTGTGAATCCCCAAGATTACCTAAAGATTCCGCTGCATTCCAACGAGTTATACGAAATTCACTGTCTAAAGCGTTAATTAAAGGTTGTACTGCTCTCGTGTCATTAATCCTTCCTAAAATACAAGCTGCTAAAGCTTGAATCTGATGAATATCATCTACTGATTTCTTATCTGATTCAGAAACTTGAAGTAAGTTAATCAAAGGTTCTACAGTTCTTGAATCTTTGTACCACATTAATCTATAAGTGATGCTAACTAATTGTCGATAAGATAATTCTTTCTGTAGCTGCTGTAATTCTTTTAAAGTAGCATCTAGCAACTCAGGATTATATAAAGTAGCATCTAGCAACTCAGGATTATACTTACCTAAAACTTGAGCAACTTTTACTTCATCTTCTCCTAAGAATATCCTTTGCTGCACGATTTCTTCAATGTAGTAAGCTCCTGTTTCGTAACACTCAGCAATTACCTGTATCATTTTCGTCAAGCTAGAACAGAAAATATCATGAGAACCATCTTCCGCAAAGTAATAAATTACTGGTGATTCCTCTTGTTGTTTATCACTGCCAATCACAAAAAAATTCTCAATCCCTTCAAAGAATATTGGAAAATAATACGGATTCCAACCAAAATCATCACCATAATATTCAAGATTAGTTAAATTAACCGTACTCATTGCTTCGTATTCTTCTATTGCTCTTTCTAAAGGTAGAAAAAGAAATCCAGCACCGGGTAAAAAATAATCAAAAGTTGAGCCATTCCGCCATTGATAAAGTTCGTAAACTTCTTTAGGTAATTGAAAAGGTATATCTTTAACTTTTTCTTCAATTTCATCTTCAGTTAATCCGGGCTGAAATGTAGTCGCATATTCTGGTCTATTCCTTTCTTGCCAAACCAGAATTTTCTCCAATGAATCTCTTAATTTACTCATACATTAGCGATTTAAATTATTGAATCGAGTTTAATTTATTGTTCCCAGGTTGAACCTAAAAATACAGTTTTCAAGGCAGAACCTCAAGCAATGAAGTCATTTACTCTACAAACACCAATATCTCTCTTTACCTCTTCCCTTCCTAGTGATTTGTCCCATTAAAAATGACTGGTGTAGAGACGTAGCACTGCTACGTCTCCCGACGTTTGAAAGAAAACAAACCCATCAGAATAAATGGGACAGACCACTAGTAAGGTTTTATCAAAATCAACAATTAAAATAAAAGGCGTTGCTGATTATAAATATGAAAACGTGATTTCACATTGCAAGAGACGTAGCGCAATGCGTCCCGTCTCTACAAAAGTTTTAGTTTTGCGACAAAGTTTAGTTATATATAGTTCATAGCTTAATTCAGCAATTCCAAATAAAAACTAGAACTGATATACCATTAATTCAAAAACGAAAAACGGCAGAGAAATAAAATTCCCCACCGCTTCTTAACAATCAAAATTCTAGATAATCACTAACTACTATCTAAAATCAATTATCAATTAACTTTCAGCAGTTCGTAGGTTGGGTTAGACACGGAAATCAATTTTATTAGTAATAGAAACTTTAATTATCGTGTCGTAACCCAACATCAGGATTGTAGATAAATATTGCAAAATACCGATAAGTTAATGTTGGGTTACGGTTCAAGTGTAAGTTATTTGTTGGAATTGATATTTGGAAGGTGAACCGGGAGCGCAACCTACGAGCTTGTTTAAACCTCGATTTTTAATTTATCAACGTCAGAATCATGGTTTGAGATTCTAATTCACATAAAACGTGAATCGAGTTTCCCAACATAATATAGTGCGTAGGATATTTTAAAATTTTCAAATAAAAATCAACAATTTGAATCTTTAGTAGTAATGCAGTACTACTAAAGATTCAAAAACAAGAAAAAGTGGTAGGGAATGAAGTTTCCCTACCACTTTATAAATTCAATATTCTAGATAACTACTATCCAAAATCAATTATAATTACCCTTCAACAGCTTCTTGCAAAGCATCATCTTGTCCGCCATCTTGAGTTGTGTCTTCCTCAGTTTTCTGAGAATGAACCAGAATATTTCCGGTTTCATCCACATCAACTACGGCTGTATCACCTTCACCAATGCGTCCGGAGAGAATTTCTTCTGCAAGACTATCTTCCAATAAACGCATGATTGCTCTACGTAAAGGTCTAGCACCGTAACTTGGGTTATAACCTTCCTGTAGCAATCGCTCTTTGAATCGGTCGCTCACTTCCAACTTGATACCTTTTTCAGTGAGTCGTCCGAATACTTCCTTGAGCATGATGTCGGCAATTAACATTACCTCTTCACGGTTCAACTGACGGAAGACGATAATTTCATCCAGACGGTTGAGGAATTCAGGACGGAAGTACTGCTTGAGTTCTTCGTTCACCAAAGACTTAATCCGGTTGTATTGAGATTCACCAGCATCTTCAGCAAACTCGAAACCAATTCCACCGCCACCTTTTTCAATTACCTTGGAACCGATATTAGAAGTTAATATCAGCAAAGTATTTTTGAAATCTACGGTACGTCCCTTAGCATCAGTTAATCTACCGTCTTCAAGAATTTGCAGCAGCATGTTGAATACGTCGGGATGCGCTTTTTCGATTTCGTCGAATAGCACTACCGTATAAGGTCTGCGTCTGACAGCTTCGGTTAACTGACCGCCTTCGTTGTATCCAACATATCCAGGAGGCGAACCAATCAACTTACTGACGGTGTGACGCTCCATGAATTCGGACATATCCAGACGAATCATTGCTTCTTCCGAACCGAAGAAGTAAGAAGCCAAGGATTTAGCTAATTCAGTTTTACCTACACCAGTAGGACCGGAGAATACAAAACTAGCAATCGGTCGGTTGGGATTCTTCAAACCAACGCGAGCGCGACGAATTGCTCGGGAAACTGCTTTTACAGCGTCTTCTTGACCAATTAAACGCTGGTGTAAAGTGTCTTCCATGTGAAGCAACTTCTCGGATTCGGATTCGGTGAGTTTGTTCACCGGAACGCCAGTCCAAGAAGCCACAATGTGAGCAATATCTTCTTCAGTTACTACAGGTTCTTCACCATTAGCACCAGAACCACCAGCTTTACTTTGAGCGATAGCGCGGATTTCAGCCTTGATTTCCATTTCGCGATCGCGAAGTTCTCCAGCTTTATCAAAATCCTGGGAACGAACTGCATCATCCTTTTCCTTAAGGATTTTCCGCAGTTCTTTATCTAACTCTTTAGCTGCGGGAGGCAACTGCGAATTAATTAAACGTACCCGAGAACCAGCTTCATCAATTAAGTCAATTGCTTTATCTGGTAAATAACGGTCGCTAATATAACGGTCGGATAACTTAGCCGCCGCTAGCAACGCTTCATCAGAAATTTTTAATTTATGATGTTGTTCGTAACGGTCGCGTAAACCGCGTAAAATTTCAATAGTTTCATCTACTGAAGGTTCTCCCACCATCACTGGTTGGAAACGACGTTCTAAAGCTGCATCTCGTTCGATGTGCTTGCGGTATTCATCGAGCGTTGTCGCACCGATACACTGCAATTCACCACGAGCCAAAGCAGGCTTTAGTATATTTGCTGCATCAATAGCACCTTCAGCCGCACCAGCACCAATTAAGGTGTGGACTTCATCAATTACTAAAATTACATTTCCCGCCTGACGGATTTCATCCATAATCTTTTTCAGGCGTTCTTCAAATTCACCTCGATATTTAGTACCTGCAACCAGTAAACCAATATCAAGAGTTACTACACGTTTTTCTTCTAAGATGTCAGGAACATCCTTATTACCAATCCGTTGTGCTAGACCTTCAGCAATAGCTGTTTTACCAACACCCGGTTCCCCAATTAATACGGGATTATTCTTAGTTCTACGACCTAAAATTTGGATTACTCGCTCAATCTCCTTAGCACGTCCAACCACGGGGTCAAGCTTGCCATCTAGAGCCATTTGGGTCAAATTAGAACCAAATTCGTCTAGAGTTGGAGTTTTGTTACGTCCGGATTGACCGGTAGAAGTAACTTCAGCGGTTTCACCAAGCATCCGAATCACCTGGGTTCTAACCTTAGATAGGTCAACACCAAGATTTTCCAGAACTCTAGCTGCTACACCTTCTCCTTCTCGGATTAAGCCCAACAGTAGATGCTCGGTTCCAATATAATTGTGACCTAACTGGCGAGCTTCTTCTAAAGATAGTTCCAGAACTCGTTTCGCACGTGGAGTAAAAGGTATCTCCACAGCTACAAAACCCGAGCCTCGACCAATAATCTTTTCGACCTCGATTCTGGCATCCTTAAGGTTAACGCCCATTGATTTGAGCACCTTAGCCGCCACGCCAGTTCCCTCGCCAATTAGACCTAATAGAATCTGTTCGGTGCCAACAAAATTATGCCCAAGACGGCGAGCCTCTTCTTGAGCAAGCATTATTACCTTGATGGCTTTTTCTGTGAAGCGTTCAAACATAAGGCATTATTCCCATCGCCTGCGTCGTGCCGGTACGCTGATTTTAGCACAGGCAAATCTAATGGGTGTCGCCAGAAACTTCTTAGACATCCAATTACATGGAACCCATTTGATTGGTTAGAGTTACATAATATTTGTTACTTTTTTGTAGTCCGCGTACTGAGGAGCCGTCATTAGTGCGCTATTTATCTTGACTACAGTCATATCATACTGAGAATCAGTATTTTACAGAGCTATTTTCCAACCATCACTAATATCAAATTTAACAAAAGCCGTCAAGAAGATTATGAACTTTATAAAAATCCCTTATAGTAAAATCAAATATCATTTAATTATTGGTAGTAATAAATTTTAAACAAAATAAATGGGATTGGGGATTGGGGATTAGGGAATTTGGAAGAAAAGAGAGCAGAGGAGGCAGAGGAGGCAGAGGAGGCAGAGGGGGCAGAGGAGGCAGAGGGGGTAATTATTTTTTTTACAAGAAAGCTATTATTTATTTTCTTCCTCCGCTCCCTCCGCAACCTCTGCTCCCTCCGCTTTTATTAACTGTTCACTGTTAATTCCCAACTTGATTTTTGTAATCTTTTACTAACGTTGGTTTTCCAGTTGGTTAAAATTTTTTGAAATTCTGGCTTATGTATTCCTCCCAGCCAGAGAATTAAAGCGTCTTCTTGATTGTCTTGGTAATAGCGTTTTCTGCTTCCAATCAACCAGCAATTTCCCTCTACGAAAAATTTGGCTTCAAAACAGCAGGAAGAAGAAAAC
>JBCBHT010000114.1:0-21360 GCA_038525335.1 Cyanobacteria bacterium J06621_15
TGTGCTATTAGCTTGGGGTTTGCAACCCCGAGCGGGTGTACGACAAGAGTTATTAATCAGATTATTCTAATTAATTAGTTTAAAAACGCCAGTTAAATGGTGCGTTAGAGCATTATCACAGTTATTTATAAAAACAAGTATTTTTGGTGCTCTAACACACCCTACGAAAATTCATCCGTTTCACCACACCTTCATCACTACCCGACCTCACAACACAATCATCCGTTGCCATCCGTTGCCCAATCTATAATAAATTTGCTATGCTAAATAAAGCGTAGTGGTTATGAGTTTATTTAAAATATTATGGCAAATCCAACTGTAGAAAATTTAGTAATTATTGGTTCTGGTCCTGCTGGTTACACTGCTGCAATTTATGCGGGGCGTGCAAACCTGAAACCTGTTGTGTTTGAAGGGTTTGAGGTTGGGGGTTTACCTGGTGGTCAGTTGATGACAACTACTGAGGTGGAGAATTTTCCCGGTTTTCCTGCTGGTATTACTGGTCCTCAATTGATGGATAAGATGAAGGCTCAAGCGGAACGTTGGGGGGCTGAGCTATATACTGAGGATGTGGTTTCTGTTGATTTAAGTCAGCGTCCGTTTACCGTGCGTTCTGCGGAGCGGGAATTTAAAACCAATAGTATTGTGATTGCAACTGGTGCGACCGCGAAGCGTTTGGGTTTACCCAGCGAGCAGACTTTTTGGAGTCGCGGTATTTCTGCTTGTGCTATATGTGACGGTGCGACTCCGATTTTTCACGGTGCTGAATTGGCTGTAATTGGTGCTGGTGATTCGGCTGCGGAAGAATCGATTTATTTAACTAAATATGGTGACACAGTGAATTTATTAGTTCGTAGCGATAAAATGCGGGCTAGTAAAGCTATGCAAGACCGAGTTTTAAATAATCCAAAAATCAAAGTGCATTGGAATACCGAAGCTGTAGATATATTCGGTGACGAAAATCATATGCAGGGTATTAAAGTCCGTAATAATCAAACTGGTGAAGAAAGTAGTTTAGCAGCTAAAGGATTGTTCTACGCTATCGGACATACTCCCAACACATCGTTATTTAACGGACAGTTGGAACTTGATGATGTTGGTTACGTTGTTACTCAAAATAACTCAGTAGAAACCAGCGTAGAAGGTGTATACGCTGTTGGTGACGTACAAGACCACGAATTTCGTCAAGCAATTACCGCAGCAGGTAGCGGTTGTATGGGAGCAATGTTAGCTGAGCGTTGGTTGTCGGCTCAAGGATTGCTGCAAGAATTCAGTCAAAAGCCGGAAAATAACGAATTAAAACCGCAGGAAGAAGAAAAAACAACTGCGGATACCGAAGAAGATTTTGATATTAACGCTACCCGTCATATTGGAAGTTATGCTCTGAGAAAAATATTTCATGATGGTAACCGTCCTTTAATGGTGAAGTACGTTTCTCCTGGTTGCGGTCCTTGTCATACACTCAAACCAATATTAAATAAAGTGGTTGATGAATTCGACGGTAAAATTCACTTTGTAGAAATTGATATTGATAAAGATAGAGAAATTGCCGAACAAGCAAACGTAACCGGAACCCCTACTGTACAAATTTTCAAAAATAAGGAATTGTTAGAGGAGCTTAAAGGGGTGAAACAGAAGAGTCAGTATCGGCAATTATTGGAAAGCGCTCTCTAGAGATTTTGGATTTTGCGGAAAGTTGGGGGTGTCGGTTTCCGTCCCCCAAACTTTCCAAGACGGATAACTGGTTCCCAGCCGGAGACTGGGAACCCATAACTTGAGGCTCTGCCTCAATTACAGCACGAGGCAGAGCCTCGAAATCTGTATTCCTAGCCGGAGACTAGGAACAAGAATACTCCATGCCCAATGCCTAATCCCCACCATTTATAGTTGACAAATTGACCAAAAGACATTAAAACTCATAACTCATAACTCTATAATCGAAAAATCAAGCTATGACCGTTGCTAAAGGTTTCTTGCCGAGATTTTTGCCTTTTATAAATAAAAAACGTACCCTTTCGCAACAGTTAATGTTGGTTGGGATATTCATCACTTTTGTATTTATTTTTCTAGCTTTATTTGCTCCGATTCTTCAAGCTTTGGGATTGCTGCAAGACCCAACTGAGTTTCTTGATAATCCGATTCACACTCCACCTTCGTTAAAACACTGGTTTGGTACTAGTCGCTTGGGCTACGATATCTTTTCTCGTACTGTTTTCGGCGCTCAAGCTGCATTGCAGGTAGTAATGCTCGCAACTGCATTAAGTATGCTGGTTGGCGTGCCTTTGGGTATGTTAAGCGGCTATATTGGCGGTAGGTTGGATAAGGTACTACTATTTATTATGGATAGTATTTATACCTTGCCTGGGCTGTTACTATCCGTAACGCTAGCATTTGTTGTAGGACGCGGAATACTTAATGCGGCGCTGGCGATTAGTATCGCTTACGTTCCGCAATACTACCGAGTTGTTCGCAATCATACGGTAAGTGTTAAGACAGAAGTGTTCGTAGAAGCGGCGCAAGCAATTGGTGCTAATACATGGCAGGTGCTGTCAAGATATTTGTTTTTAAACGTGATTCAAAGTGTACCTGTATTATTCACCTTAAATGCCGCCGATGCAATTTTAGTATTAGGTGGTTTGGGCTTTTTAGGATTGGGGCTTCCCGAAGAAGTACCAGAATGGGGATACGATTTGAAACAAGCTTTAGCCGCTCTCCCTACAGGGATTTGGTGGACTACACTTTTCCCCGGATTAGCCTTGACAACAATGGTAGTAGGGTTATCACTACTTGGTGAAGGGCTGAATGAGTTTGTCAATCCGCGTTTAAGGAAACGACAATAGAATTTTGGATTGAAGATTTTGGATTTTGGATTAAGGAGTTAGTAGTTGTAGAGACGTAATATATTACGTCTCTACAGGAGTTAAGATTTATTTTCTCATCTCCAATTACCAATCCCCAATTACCAATTCCCAATTATCAATTCCCAATTCCCAACATTAAAAATTATGGTAAAAGATAAACTTTCGTTGATTGCTGCTGCTGCTGGTGGTTTTATGTTGTTTGTGGCTCTAAGTAGTATTTTACAGGGTTCACCTGTAACTGCTTTAAGGTCACAGCATAGCTTCAGTTCTTCTAAATTAGCCGATTCGCAGTTACAAAATATTCATCCGAATAAATTAAATAACGAGAACGCTAAATCTAGATTTTTTAGTTTTGATTAATTTTTTACAAATTCTGGATTGAAAACTGATGAATATTCGATGGTGCATTACGGCATGATTAGAATGGTAATCTTTAATTCAGATTTTTTTGTGCCGTAACACACCCTACAAGTCTTTTTCAATCGGGAATTAAATTTCAACTGATAACTGATAACTGATAACTGAAAAAAGTGCTAACTCAAGTAATTGGTATTGATTTGGGAGGAACTGCAATTAAGTTAGGACGATTTACGTCTGATGGCTCTTGTTTAAAATCGCTAACTGTTGATACTCCCCAACCAGCTATTCCGGAAGCGGTTCTAGCAGTTATTGTTGATGCTGTTGCGGAGGTAGACCCGGAAGGAAGTGCTGTTGCTATTGGTGTTGGAACTCCGGGTCCTGCGGATGCAGCAGGACGTGTTGCTAAAATTGCGATTAATCTTCCTCAATGGTGGAACATTCCTGTTGCGGATATTTTGTCAGCAAAAATCGGTAAACCCACAATTATTGATAATGATGCAAACTGCGCGGGTTTAGGAGAAGCTTGGCTGGGTGCTGGTCGTTTTTATAAAAATTTTATTTTATTAACCTTAGGAACTGGTGTCGGTGGGGCAATTTTTATTGATGGTAAGTTATTTACCGGAAAGTTTGGCAGTGCTGGGGAATTGGGTCTAATTAATTTAATTCCTGACGGACCGCAGTGTAAGAGTGGTAATAAAGGTTCTTTAGAACAGCATACTTCTGTAATCGCAATTCGTCGTCGTACTGGTAAAGAACCAGCAGAATTGGGAGCTTTAGCTGCGAAGGGAGATGCTGAAGCACTAGAATTTTGGCAAGAATATGGAAAATATTTGGGAATTGGAGTAACAAGTTTAATTTATGTACTAACACCTGAAGCGGTGGTAATTGGAGGGGGAGTTAGTGCTAGTTTTGAATTTTTTCTACCATCAATGAAAGCAGAAATTGAGCAGCGAGTCATGCCCACGTCTCGCGAAAATTTACAGATAATTAAAGCGCAACTGGGTAATCGTGCGGGAATGTTGGGGGCTGCGAAATTGGCAATTGAAAGATTTGTTAGTTGATAGTGGATAGTGGATAGTGGATAGTGGATAGTGGATAGTGGATAGTGGATAGTTGATAGTGGATAGTGGATAGTGGATAGTTGATAGTGGATAGTGGATAGTGGATAGTGGATAGTTGATAGTGGATAGTAGTAATAATCAACAACTAACAAATAACAAATAACAAATAACAAATAACAAATAACAAATAACAAATAACAAATAACAAATAACAAATAACAACTAACAAATAACAAATAACAAATAACAACTAACAAATAACAACTAACAACTAACTTTCAGAAAAAGCATATCCCGTTGTTCTACGAATATAATGCAGGACTTTTTCGTAGGATTCTGGGTTGCTTGAAGGATTAATAATTATGGGTATGCTGCTGTCGGGAAGCCAAAAGGTCACCCTACCATTTGCTTCGTGACAAAATGATGAAATACATTTGAGGTTGATGACGTATTCGTTTCTGTCATAACAGATTTTTACCCAGCAAGCACCTTCTGATTCCGAATTGTTGACTCGTTCGATGTATTCGAGAATTTTTTGGTAGTCTTCTTGGTTATTATGGGGGATAATCACGATAGGTATGGCACTGTTTGGCAGCCAAAACGTCACCCGACCGTTTGGTTCGCAGCAGAAAGCTGTAACGCGCTCAAAATCAACTACATATTCTTTTTTTTCGTAGTAGATTTTTACCCAATACGTCACAGCTTCTCCTTTTTACCTTCCTGAGATTTGGATGACACATTTTTAGCAACACTCCTGTTTCAGAGTATAAAGCCTTGATTGCCTTCTCGTTGTGAGTAAATACTCTGGAAAATTACAACACTTGAGCGGGTGCTGGTAAGCCATCAGCTTCGCAGGAGCGGGTAATGGCTGCTTCTACTAAACCTTTAAATAGAGGGTGTGGTGCGTTGGGACGCGATAAGAATTCTGGATGAAATTGACAAGCAATAAAGAAGGGATGCTCTGGTAGTTCGACTATTTCTACTAATTTTCCGTCGGGGGAAGTTCCACCAATTAAATAGCCAGATTCTAAGAATAAGTTACGGTAAGCGTTGTTGAATTCATAACGATGCCGATGCCTTTCGTAGGTTACTTCCTCACGGTATAGTTTGTAAGCAAGAGTATTAGGGACAACCTGACACGGATATACGCCCAAGCGCATTGTTCCACCTAAATCGACTACGTCTTGCTGTTCTGGTAGAAGATTAATTACTGGGTTAACGCTCTTTTCATCAAATTCGGCACTATCAGCATTTTTTAATTTGGCTACGTTCCTTGCCCATTCTATTACACAGCACTGCATTCCCAAACATAAACCTAGGAATGGTATTTGCCGTTCTCTTGCGTATTTGATAGCGGCTATTTTTCCATCGACTCCGCGAGAGCCAAAACCCCCTGGTACTACTATTGCGTCTACTCCCTTAAGATGAATTTCTGCTGGTTCGGTTTCCAATTCCTCTGAATTTATCCACCGTATATGTAGTTCTCCTCTGGTCGCAATTGCTGCGTGACGAAGTGCTTCAACCACGGAAAGATAAGCATCGCTTAACTGAACGTATTTACCGACTATGGCTACTTCTATACGACGCTGGGGATTGTACATCCGCTTGACTAGAGTCTGCCACTGTTGTAAATCAGGTGGCTGCTGTTTCATCTGTAACTGGGAAAGAGTTTGAGTTGCTAATCCTTCCTGTTCTAGAATTAACGGTACTTCATAAATACTTTTAGCGTCGATACAAGGAATTACGCATTCAACTGGAACATCGCAATTTGCTGAAAGCTTTTCTTTTATTCCTTCTGGTAGTTGACGGTCGCAGCGACACACTAGTATATCTGGTTGAACGCCAATTGACCTTAATTCTTTCACGGAATGCTGAGTTGGTTTGGTTTTCAATTCCCCAGCAGAAGCAATCCAAGGTATCAAAGTAACATGCATGTACAGCACGTTTTGCCGTCCCACATCTTTACGAAACTGACGAATTGCTTCTAAAAAAGGCAAGGATTCAATATCGCCCACCGTTCCGCCGATTTCAGTAATTACTACGTCGGGATTAGTATTTTGAGCAACGCGGGTAATGCGGTCTTTAATTTCATTGGTGATATGGGGGATTACCTGTACGGTACCACCGTTATAATCTCCGCGACGCTCTCGGTTGATTACAGATTGGTAAATAGAACCTGTGGTAACGCTGTTGAGACGGGACATAGAAGTATCGGTGAATCGTTCGTAATGTCCCAAATCTAAGTCGGTTTCCGCACCATCATGAGTAACAAATACTTCACCATGTTGAAAAGGACTCATGGTTCCTGGGTCAACATTAATATATGGATCTAGTTTAAGAATTGATACCGAATAGTCACGCGATTTTAGTAATCGTCCTAGACTAGCTGCTACAATTCCTTTACCGATACTAGAAACTACGCCACCAGTAACAAATACGAACTTCGTCATACGATTTTTTAAGTTTCAAGCAACTTCTAAAAATTACATCCCGTCATTGTGCCACAGTAATTGTTGAGAATCTTGTTGTGAACATAGCCGTGAAACCACTGTTAGGATTAGTAGTATTAGCTTCCGTCGCAACTCCCAACTTAGCTTGGGCACAATCACAATCCCTGAAAGTGGTTTATCCCCCGACAAACCACAAGACAACTTCAGATAAAATCTTTTTCATCGGAACAGCTCCATTAACCGGACAGGTTCTAATAAATGGTAAGCCGATTACTCGTTCCAAATCCGGTCATTTTGCACCCAGTTTTCCCCTAAAAGTAGGAGAGAATACGTTTACAATCCGCCATCAAGAGCAAGTAATTCAGATTCAAGTAACTAGAACCAATAACCAACAGAGTGTACCTCAAGGCTTAGCCTTTGCCAAAGATTCTTTAACTCCAAAAGTTGATATTGCTCGACTTCCAGGAGAACTTATATGTTTTAGCGCGATTGCAGCTCCGAGCGCTACAGTATCCGTTGATTTGGGTGGAAATAAACGAGTTCCTCTTTTACTTCAACCACCACAAGCACAGCTACCAAGCAACTTGGCTGCTTTAACGGGAACCAACCAACCCCAAAATGCTAGTAAGAGCGAATATTCTGGCTGTACTACTTTAGCTACTAATGCTATAGAAGTAACGCCAAAATATCAATTAACGCTTAACTCAGAAACAATAACCGAAGAAGCCCCTGGAAAAATTAATATTCTACAACCAAGCAGTTTACCGGTTGTGGAAGTAAGTGCTGAGTTTGGTGTGGCTCGCACTGGTCCTTCTACTAATTATTCTAGACTAACGCCATTGCCAAAGGGTACACGTTCTGCTGTAACCGGAAAAACTGGTGAGTGGTTGCGTTTGGACTATGGTGCTTGGATTAAAAGTTCGGAAACTGTTTCTTTACCAAATGCGATTGTTCCAAATACGATTATTCGCAGCGTTGGTTCTAGTCAATCGGAAGAAGCTACTTTGGTAAGTTTTCCTTTGCAAACTCCCGTTCCCGTAACCGTTAAGCAGGAGTCGGACAAATTTACTTTAACGCTGCACAATACCACTGCCCAAACAGACACTATCCCGTTTAATGACAATCCATTTATCTCACGCATGGATTGGCAGCAGATACCTCCCCCCCCGGGAGGAAATTCCACAGCAGTGCAATATATTTTTAATCTGAAGAAAAATCAACAGTGGGGATACAAATTAGGATACGAAGGAACGACTCTAAGATTGAAATTGCGTCATCCTCCCGAATTACGAAGAAGCAGGCGCAAACCTTTATCTGGCGTTAAGATTTTAATTGACCCCGGTCATGGAGGAAAAGAGCTAGGGGCTGTTGGACCAACGGGCTTACCAGAAAAAGATGTAAATTTAACTGTATCTAAGCTGCTGCGTCAAGAATTAGTCAAGCGAGGAGCAACAGTGGTGATGACCCGAGAAGACGATAAGTTTGTGTCTTTAGGTGACCGACAAAAAATAATTGCTAAGGAAGAACCTACTTTAGCACTGTCGGTTCATTACAATGCTCTCCCCGATTACGGTGATGCGGAAAATACTAAGGGTATAGGAATGTTCTGGTATCATCCTCAAGCTCATAGTTTAGCTGTATATCTACATAACTATTTAGTCGATAAGTTAGACAGACCCTCCTATGGTGTATTTTGGAACAACTTGGCGCTGACCCGTCCGGAAGCAGCACCATCATTATTATTAGAGTTGGGCTTTATGAGTAACCCGGAGGAATTCGAGTGGGTGACTAATCCTAAACAACAGAAAAAACTGATGAAAAATCTTGCTGATGGAATTGTCAAATGGTTGAGGGATAACCGCTAAAAGTTATGTGAAACTTGGCAAATGTCGATTGATTACAAATCTGATAGCTACAGATTTTCAATTGATTTTGGTGAATTATCTAAGGTTAGATAAAGGAGGCTAAGTAAGGTAAGAGAAGTTAATCAGACTGGCATAATTAATTTTGAGTTCTTTTTTATCTGTTCCCTGTACTTGCTTTTGTAAAACCTGTGGCTTTTGCATTTTCTTTAAAAAACAAGCAAGAGTCATATTGCCAACCAAAAAATTACGATTTTCTTTGTATAAAAGCTATCGCGATTTTTATCTGATTCCAATAGAGTAATAAACATTACCTCTTTTTTCTCCCTTCAATAGCTAAAATTATGGGAGAAGAGGGGTAAAGTTTACCTGTATTCCATTCAACTGATAACTACTATAACTATTCATATTGCTAATTAGCTATTGAATAAAATAAAGAATAATTTATATAAGTAATTTTATTTAAAGAAGATGTTATTTTGTGCGCCTTTAAGCTAGTCAAAAATAATAAATTAAACAGTGACTATTTCAAAAGGTATATTTCTTAAGATTTTTACTTCACATAGATTATAAATGAACAATAAATTCAAAACAAATTTTCAATTTTTTATTAAGATAAATTTCTAATAAGATGCGAGAATTCATCGCATGTTGATTTTATCTTGTGGCTCTATAGTTTTTCGTATATTCGGCTGGTTGATAGGATAGGTCTGTGGATTTCACCCAGGGATAAGGGAAAATACGATGAAAAGCCCGAAAAGTGAGCCTTATAGATTGTTAGTACGGCTATTTTTTACGAGCTTTTACGGGTAACTTTACAATTTCTTTACTATAAGCAATAGCTTCTATACATTAACTTTACAGTAATAGGTTTAAATTATTCAAATTGAAGTTATATTAAAGTTTGTTCGCGAAAAAATGAGCAAGTCAAGACAAAACGTCATGCTTTGTGTAGATTTCAATCATTTTTTTTAGCTAAAATCTTTTTGGTTTAAGTCCTTTTAGATGAACAATTTTCGGAAATTTTGGAGACAGCTATAGTGTTGTATATCTTAATTGCAGTGCAAAAGTTCATAAATAGGTAATGGGTCAAAGCTATGCAATATTGCAGCAGGGAATTTACCAAGAAAAACAAATCATTGGTACGCATATGTATTATAAAACACTTAAATATGTCTGCGTGTAAACAAAAGATACTCAGTTTTTCTTCGTCAGATATTTTTTTGCAAGACATCGCTTAGCAGAAATCAGATAGCTCTATTTTTCTACAGCCAAAATTGAGTGTCTATTTCAAGCTGTGATATTCCCTAGGGTTGCCCATACGATTTTAAGAACAAAACCGAAAGATTACATTGCTAAAGTCTGACTCCGCAAGCGAATTTTCCTCATAGTGTTATCAGAGTTTCCCTAGTATTGGCGAACCTGGCTAGTCATTGATAGGCACTTTATTTTAAACGTATTATTGCTGTTTGGATACAGGTGATGACACAGGTGCAGTTACTAAATGTAAATATTAACAATCTCGCGATGAGCGACTTGTTAAATAATCTGCAAAGTGGTGGACTCGTTGTAACCCCTAACGTAGACCACTTGATGAAATTGCAGAGAGACCCGGATTTTTATGGAGTGTATCAAGAAGCCGACTACAGAGTATGTGATAGCAAAATACTCATGTATGTATCTCGCTTTTTGGGAACACCTATTATCGAGAAAATTTCAGGTTCTGATTTATTCCCAGCTTTCTATAATTACTATAGAAATGATAAAAGTATCAAAATTTTTTTGCTTGGAGCTGAAGAGGGAATTGCTGAAATTGCGAGAAGAAAGATAAATTCTAAGGTCGGTCGAGATATAATTATCGATACTTATTCGCCTCCCTTTGGTTTTGAGAAAGATGAAGGAGAATGCCAGAAAATATTACGGCTAATCAATTCATCTGATGCAACAGTTTTGGCAATTGGAGTTGGTGCTCCAAAACAAGAAATGTGGATTGCGAAGCATAGACAATATTTGCACAAAGTCAAGATATTCTTGGCAATTGGTGCGACTATTAACTTTGAAGCAGGAAGTATTAAACGTTCTCCTCAATGGATGAGCGAAGTTGGCTTGGAATGGCTATACAGGCTTTTAAGCGAACCGAGAAGACTTTGGAAAAGATACTTAATGGATGCAGTTCCATTCGTCTATTTAGTCTGTAAACAACGTTTGCAACTTTATAAAAATCCATGGTCAAAGATGAAAGACAATCATCAAGACAAGATTCTTTCCGTGTTCAGAAATTTTAAGAGAATGTAGAAGTTGTTTTACTTCTCTTAAGATGAGAAAGATAGCAACGAGTAAGGTTGGAATAATGCCCAAAAGTTGTTATCTTTATCAAATTAAACATAGGTAAAAATTAACTATGGAAAATCAAAACTATCCTGAAGAGATAGATATCCAGAAATATATACTGGTTTTAAAACGTCGGTGGCTGGTATTGACGGGAGTGTTTGCAAGCTTTGCGGGTTTAGCAATGTTTGCTGTTTCGCTGCAAAAACCCGCTTATGAAGCTAGCGGAAAACTATTGTTTCAATCTAACCGTACCTCTTCTTTGACTGGAGCGGGAGAAAAAATCGGGGACTTAGAAGCTTTGAAGCGCGAGTTCAATCCTCTGGATACTCAAGCTTTACTAGTAGAGTCAACACCATTAAAACAAGAGGTTATTGACGCTCTAAATTTAAAGCATGATGATGGTCAAGAGTGGAGTCCAGGTTCCATAAATATAAAAGCAGAATCGGTTTTAGGTACTGATGTTCTGAAAGTATCATATGTTTCAGAAAAACCTGAGTTAGCAAAAAAGATAGTTGACCAGGTAATGAAATCTTTTATAAAGAATAATATTAATGTCAACCGTTCGGAAGCGAGCGCTGCTGGCGAATTTATAAAAAATCAAATTCCTCAAGCAAGAAAGAATCTGGAGAAGAGGGCTGAAAATTTACGTTTTTTCAAAGCTCAGAACCAAATTATTGATTTAGAGCATGAGACTGAAGGTACTGTATCGACCATTAATAAGTTAAATGATGAGTTGAACCAAGCTCGTTCCGAACTAGCAGATTTAAAAGCTAGGGAGAATGAATTACGCACTCAACTAAATCTACCGGGGAATCTAGCTGTAGATATTACTACTTCCCAGGTTCCGGGAGTGCAAGAGGTATTAACGCAGTTGCAAAAAGTTCAGTCTGAGTTAGCCACCTTAACAACTCGTTTGACTGAATCTCATCCAGATGTCATTGATTTACAGCAGAAAGAGACTAAGTTAAAAGCTTTGTTACAGCAAAGGACTAGGGATGTACTGGGCTATGAACCCACAATTTCACCTGGTAGATTGCAAATGGGCAGAATCAAGCAAGACCTGACTTCTGAACTGATAGAAATACAAGCTCAGCGTCTGGGTTTAGGAGAAAAAATAGAGGCTTTAGAAAAGCAGAGAATTTTATTTAAAGATAGAGCAGATATTTTACCTAATTTAGAAAAGCAACTGCAAGAGAGAGAACGCGAGTTAGAAGTAGCACGTTCTACCCTAGAAAATTTACAGACTAGGTTGCAGGAAATCAGAGTAGCAGAAAATCAAACAGTTGGTAATGCTCGTATCATCGAGTATGCAAATTCTTATCCGAGTCCGCAGGCTGCCAAAAGAAAGATGGGTATTACTGCGGGTGGCATATTCGCAGGTTTATTACTTGGTGTAGCTGCCGCTTTCTTTGTTGATTTAATCGACAGAAGATTGAAAACGGTTAAAGAAGCAGAAGCACTGTTTGGCTACACAGTACTGGGCTTTATTCCTAAGTTTGATACTGCTGATAATACAGTAACTAACCGAGAATATTCTGATACAAATGTCGATAAGCGAGTGATAATTGCAACATCACCGCGCACAGTTATTCATGAAGCTTATCAAATGCTTCAGGCAAATCTTAAATTTATTAGCTTGGATAAAAAAGTCCGTTCAATTGCTGTGACGAGTTCTGTTGCAAAGGAAGGAAAAACCGAAGTTGCAGCTAACTTAGCTGGTGTCATGGCACAAGTTGGACGAAGGGTATTACTAGTAGATGCAGATATGTACAACCCATCCCAACATCATCTTTGGGGTTTGATTAACTCTGACGGTTTAAGTAACGTGATGGTTGATGAAAGTGACTTTGATGATGCGGTACAGAAAATTACTAATAATTTATCTGTATTAACAGCCGGTGTTATGCCTCCCAACCCTCTTGCTTTAATTGATTCAGAGCGCATGACTCATTTTATAGAAATGCTCGCCGACAGATATGACTGCGTGATTTTTGACACGCCGAGCTTGGTAGGAACCGCTGAAGCCGCAGTTTTGTCTCAGATGGTGGATGGTGCTTTAGTTGTAGTCAGACCAGGACAAGTAAGTTCCGCTAGTGCTAATGCTGCTAAAGCCTTGCTAGAAAGGTCTGAGGCTAATGTGTTGGGAATTGTTGCGAATGGAGTGAACGTAAAATACGAACCAAACAACTATTTTTACTACAACAATCCTCAACTTGAATCTAGTACTGAGAAAGTAGATGAAGTAAGTGCGCGTTCTTAGTAAATTAAGGTGGATGGGAAATTGGGGTATGTTTATTTTCTTGATTTCCCTTTCTCTTGTAAATTAATTTTTTTCTTTTAATATGAATTGAAGTTTAAATATGAGTAGCCATCTGAACGTTAGTAAAAATTATCGGCAAATTATAGCTAATGACTTAACTCTATGGGAGCAGTTAAAGGAAGATTGGATTGCTCACAAACGAGATTGGACTAGACCTGGATTTCGAGCAGTAGCGGTTTATCGTTTTGGGGTTTGGAGAATGAAAATTAAACCCAAACTTATACGACTGCCTTTGAGTGTTTTGTACAAAATGATGTATCGTAAAGTTCGTAATACTTATGGAATTGAAATACCATACACTGCTCAATTAGGAAGACGGGTAGTTATTGAACATCAAAGTGGAATTGTTATACATGGATACTGCGAGATTGGCGATGATTCTATTATTCGTCAAGGTGTAACGCTAGGAAATCGCTATTTAGAGCGTCCTTTTGATGCTCCGAAATTAGGAAAGAAAGTGAATGTAGGAGCGGGAGCCAAAATTTTCGGTGACGTTTCGATTGGAGATGGGGCTAATATTGGAGCCAATGCTGTTGTTCTCAAGGATGTACCAGCAGGAGCAACTGCTGTGGGTATACCTGCAACTATTATCAATAGCAAATCCGGTTAAAACGGGTATTTGAAGTATTGAAAGTGAGGTGAAATCAATGTCCATCGATTAAGTTTGACTTTTTTAGGTTTTTATCAGTTACGCTTGGCAAAAAACCGCAAAGAGTAAAGATAAAAGTAAAAAGAAAACTACCCAGGGGAATTTACAAGAATTCATTGAGTATACTCTGCTTTTTTGATTTATTGATGAATTTAAAAATTAATAAATTAGAGCGCTGAATGTATTCATAAAGATAAAGATTGCGATTCCTAGTTGTAAATCGTTGTTTTTCTTTATTAATACCTTTTTACTTTTAACGGAATAAACGGTCAAAGTCTAAATTTACGTCAAATGATTTGTAAATAAATATATGTAGAGAGTTGAAGTCTTGTAGGTGAATCAGTTAATTCACCTTCTAAGTGATAACGGTTTGCAGCAAAAATTTGATAAGTCAATATTTGCAAGAAATAGGTTGCTTTACCTCTATTAAAGATAAGGCTGAATCTAATTAACACAACCGATGAAATTATTTTGCTTTTAAACTTTCTTGTGCTAAAAATAGACTCAAAACAAAGTTCTCATACCATTTCTTTATAAAGATGTGCCAAATTTATCCCCTAAAGTTTCACTCTGTATTATTGGGTATGAAAGATTAAGCGCAGTCTCATACAGAATTGGTATCAGTTTTCAAAATAATTGAAGTCTAAAAATTAGTGAAAAAGCAATAAGCAGTTTGCAAGGAAAGATATATTTTCATCATTATTTGTGCGATTGTCGTCGAATTTTTATGTAAATGACCGACCGTTTAAATAAGTTGCTTTTTGTAAAGTATAGAGCCATCTAGCGTAGCTTCACAGATTATTTTTATCAGGTTTTTGTAGAGAGAATGCTTGGGTTGAAATAGTAACTCAATGTCGAAAGCAGCTAGGGGTGTGAACTATGATAATTGGATTTTTGGACAGTATTTTAGTAGTGATTGCTGGTGGGTTATTTATTTTATGCAGCGTGCTTTTTATAGAGTCTATGACTGCTGTATTATTACCCGATACAAAACTAAGCAATAAGCAATCTAAACAGGCTAAAGATATTACAGACAATATCAAATATAAGGTTTTAATTCCGGCTCATGACGAAGAACTTATCATCCGTTCAACCTTGGAAAGTTTAAAGGAAAAATTAGATAACTGGCAAAATATTATAGTGGTGGCTGATAACTGTACTGATGCGACTGCTGACATTGCTCGCTCTACCGGTGTTCAAGTTATTGAGCGTCACGATACTAACCTGCTAGGAAAGGGGTATGCTCTGGATTATGGATTGAATCATCTCAAATCCCAGCCACCAGATGTAGTAGTTTTTATTGATGCAGATTGTCTGGTTTCTCAAGGTGCGATAGAACAAGTGATTCAGAAAGCTTTTACTACTCAAAGACCTGTACAATCGACTTATTTAATGGCAAAATCAGATATTTCCAGTCCTAAAGCATCAGTGTCAGCATTCGCTTTTAAGGTGAAAAATTTAGTTCGTCCTTTAGGCTTAAGCTTGTTAAAACAACCTTGTTTATTAACTGGAACGGGAATGGCTTTTCCTTGGGAAGTGATTAATTCTGTCGATACCGCGAGCAGCAATATTGTAGAAGATATGACACTTGGTTTCGATTTGAGTTTAGCCGGTCATCCTCCGATTTTTTGTCCTCAATCAAATGTGACCGGTTATTTACCGCAAGAGTTAAAAACGGCTAAGGGTCAAAGAACCAGGTGGGAACACGGACATTTGCAAACAATATTGACCTATGTTCCACTATTATTAAAAGAAGGCTTCAAGCAAAAACGATTTGATTTATTTGTGAGTGCTTTAGATTTATGCGTACCTCCACTATCCTTACTCGTAATTGCTTGGTTGGGAGTAACTGTTTTTTCATTAGTAACTGGAATACTGTTGGGAATATGGACGAGCATGATTATTTTGGTGTTTGCGGGAAGTTTGCTTTTTACCGCAATATTTTCTGCTTGGACAAAGTTCGGACGTTCCGATTTGCCTTTAATACAGCTTTTAACAGTTCCTTTTTACATTTTGTGGAAAATTCCACTTTATTTTCAGTTTTTAATTAAGCGTCAAAAGACCTGGGTTCGTACTAAACGAGATTCAATCAATGCTTAATAGCTAACTCCAGAGTTTTAAACAATTTTCTCCTATTTATTTTCCAGCTAATACAAATGAATCCAAAATATCTAGAATTAGCCGAAAAAGTTTTTACAGTTTTAGCTTTAACCTTTTTTTCTGGAGGATTGATGGTAGGGGGAAACCAGACTTCAACTCCACCAACTCCAGGAATTATTCCGGCATATATTATTACTTCAATTAGATATTTCATTTGGGTCGGTTCTACTCTTTTAATTCTATTTCGTTGGAAAAAAGCTTTAACAGTAGCTTTGAGAGATATAGTGCTGTGGATATTATTCGTATTAATTATACTGTCGTATATTTGGTCGGATATACCAGCTTATACTTCTCTTGTCGGACGTGAAGTATGGCAAATGACTACTTTCGCTTTATATTTTGCTTCCCGCTATAGTTTAAGAGAACAAGTAAGGCTGGTTGCTTGGACGTTTGGTATAGGGTCTATATTTACGTTGATTTTCGCTCTGGGATTTCCTGCAATTGGTAAACATGGAGCAGATCACCCCGGTGCTTGGAAAGGAGTTTATGATTACAAAAACACTCTTGGTAGCATGATGCTTATTGGCTCGCTATCATTTTTTCTTCTACCTGTAGACAATCCCAGAAGAAGTTTTTATAAATGGTTGGGACTGTGTTTGCCATTATCAGTAATCGTACTTTCTACTTCTAAAACAGCAGTTGTTGTTTGTTTTTTGCTGGGAATAATGTTAGTTTTCTACCGAACTTTTCGCTGGCAAGGAAAAATATCGGTAATTTATTTAGACTTAACCGTATTAGTTGTAGGAATTGTTGGGACTTTTGTTTTAACTAACTGGGCAGCGCTTTTAGGAGGTATGGGAAAAGACCCGACTTTGACGGGAAGAACGCCAATGTGGGGTATGATGATTAAGTTCATAATGGAAAGACCGTGGCTGGGCTACGGTCGTGGAGCATTTTGGGCACCTGGAACGAAATATCCTGCTATTGTTGGTGGTACTCTTTCAAGTCAATTTGTTGCGCCTCACGGTCATAATGGTTATTTAGACTTTGCTTTAGATGTAGGTTTAATTGGTTTAGCCCTATTTTTATTTTGTTTTATTGTAGCTTTTGCTAGAGCTTTGAAAAGAGCTTATGCTGCTAGAAGTCCTGAAGAAATTTGGCCTTTGGCTTTCCTGTTATTTCTTGGTATGAATAACATCATGGAAAGTTATATATTGCGTTTGGCTAATATCTATTGGGTTTTATTTGTAGCAACTGCTCTTTCTGTTCCTCAAAGAAATTCTCTAGTTTCGAGGCATAAAACTAATAGTAAAGCTAATAATAAAGACCTAACAGTTCCGAGTTTAAAACGTAAATATCGCCGCTATAGGTATTTAGAATAAGTGTCAATATTATTTATGCACTAAAAGCAGTTATCAATTGTAAATCACAAAAGGGGTCAATATGCATATAGCTTACGCGAAAGCATCAGAATGGGCAAAACACAATTCCTTTGGTAAAGCTTGGCGATTGGAGCGGATGAGGCAATTTCTGGATTTAGTCAAGCCCCCATCAGGAGCAAAAATAATAGATTTAGGTGGTCATCTGCCTATGTGGCAATGGATTGACCATGATTTTGAAGTAACGCTGGTCAATTTACCGGGTTCTTATAAGAGTACTGGTAAGTTTGGCAAATATAATTTGGTCGAAGGAGATGCAACTAATTTATCTGATACCTTCCCAGACAAATCCTTCGATGTTGTATTTAGCAATTCGGTTATCGAACATGTAGGGGATGAATCCAAGCAGGCTGATTTTGCATCAGAAGTTATGCGTTTAGGTAAAGCTTACTGGGTGCAAACCCCCAGCAATATTTGGCCTATTGAACCTCACACTGGTGTAATTGGTTATTGGTTACTACCACAATTTGTACGTCAAAGCTTGCACAAATCCTGGGAGAAAAAATTACCAGTTTGGACGGAAATGGTAAGAAGTACAAGAGTACTTTCTATGAAGCGAATGCGCCAACTTTTCCCCGATAGCAAGTTTTATGTTGAGCGCAAGTTTTTACTAGAAAAATCTTATGCTGCTTACAAAACTTTTCAGCCAGACTAGAGATTAGAGATTAGAAGAATATTTTTACACCGTAGAATTTTTAGTCTGATTATTAGTATTTGACCATATAAGTTTGTAGTTGAGTTTTGTTGTACAGCCCAACTACAAGCCATTCAAAGCTTAGTTTATAAGGCTCTATAAGATTTCTATGTTTTCATTTTCTATTTCGATTTTATAAATATATTTATGGAGAGGATGGATGAATTCAGTTGCAGCGGTTGTTATTGGACGTAATGAGGGAAATCGCCTCAAAAAATGTTTATTATCAGTGTTAGGAGAGGTTAAAACCGTTATTTATGTCGATTCTGGGTCTAACGACGGAAGTGTAGAATTAGCTGCTGATTTGGGAGCTAATGTAGTTGAATTAGATTTATCGATTCCATTTACAGCTGCACGTGCGAGAAATGCAGGGTTTGAGTATCTACAGCAAATAGAACCATCAGTAAAATTTGTTCAGTTTGTAGATGGAGATTGTTTGATAGTAGAAGGATGGCTAGAACAAGCAGCTAAGGTATTAAACGAGCAGCCAGAAGTTGTAGTTGTTTGCGGTCGAAGAAGAGAAGAATTTCCGCATAAATCTGTTTACAATCGCTTGTGTGATATTGAATGGGATACTCCAGTAGGGAAAACCAAATCTTGCGGTGGAGATGCGATGATGCAGGTTACAGCTTTAAAACAAGTTGGGGGATTTAATCCAACTTTGATTGCTGGAGAAGAGCCGGAGTTGTGCGTCCGCTTGCGTCAAGCTGGAGGTAAAATTATGCGTATAGATGCGGACATGACTTTACACGACGCTCAGATTATGCATTTTAAACAGTGGTGGAAGCGTTCGGTTCGTAACGGACATGCTTACGCTGAAGGGGCTTGGCTGCACGGTAAACCTCCAGAAAAGCACTGGGTTAAAGAAAGTCGGAGAATCTGGGTTTGGGGTTTGATATTGCCTCTCATGACAGTAATTGCTTCGTGTTTCTTCGGTAAAATCAGTATCATTTTTCTCATAGCAGCTTATAGTATATTATTTTCTCGCGTATACAAATATGCCAAAAAGAGAGAGATTTCTGACTCTGATGCATTGTTTTATGGGCTATTTTGTGTATTAGATAAATTTCCTCAACTTATCGGTCAGTTTCAATTTCATTTATCCCGATTATCGGGAAAGAAAAGCACCATTGTTGAGTACAAAGGTGTAGCGGTTCATAGTTAACAGTGAACAGTGAACAGTCAAGAGTTAGGAGTTAGGAGTTAGGAGTTAGGAGTTTGAAGAATGTTCTTAAAGTATGGCGGTTGAAACCACTTCTACACAAGCAAAACCCGTCTTCACGGGTTTAATGATTGCGGTAAGAAAGCACCTGATGTTTGTGAAACATTTTCTAAGACTCTATAGCTCTATAGAAAATTAATAATATAACCATGATTGGAGATATTTTTTAGCCGGTATAATCGCAAGAAAAATTCGATAATTTCCCAGCTCCTTGATACTTACACTCTTGTTTTACTCCTCGCTCCCTACTCCCTTAAATTTAAATTTCTAGTAATAAACAAAAAATTCTATGTTGCTTAAAAATGTGTTTCAGATTTCTAGTTTAGTTCGCAAACCGGATTCGATATCTTTCCAAGATTCAACGATTTCAGCGAACCGAAACGGTAATAAAAATAATTTATCTTATCAATCTATTGCTATTGTGGGTTGCGGTTTTGTTGCTGATTATTATCTCAAAACTCTTTCCATGCATCCACAATTGAAGCTAGTGGGAGTAATGGATAAAATCAGCGAACGCGCTACTAAGTTTGCTCAATTTCATAATGTTGGTCGCATCTACAATTCTCTGACCGATATCTTAGAGGATGATACAGTTGATATTGTCTTAAACTTAACCAATCCTCGCAGTCATTACGAGGTTTCAAAAGCTTGTTTAGAAGCTGGGAAACACGTTTATTCCGAAAAGCCTTTCGCAATGGAAATGGAGCAAGCCAAGGAATTGGTCGATATTGCTGAAAATAAAGGTTTATATCTTTCTTCTGCACCATGTAGTTTGTTAAGCGAAACTGCACAAACAGTATGGAAAGCATTGCGGGAAGATAAAGTGGGGAAAGTCCGCTTGGTTTATGCGGAAATGGATGATGGATTAGTCCATCAAATGCCTTATCAAAAATGGTTGAGTGAATCTGGTACACCTTGGCCTTATAAAGATGAATTTGAGGTAGGTTGTACCTTAGAACATGCGGGTTACTATGTCAATTGGTTAACAGCTTTTTTTGGACCCGCTCAAACTGTTTCTGCTTTCTCTTCTTGCGTTGTTCCAGATAAAAACACAGATTTACCTCTGGATGTTGATGCTCCGGATTTCTCTGTAGCCTGTATTAAATTTGCTTCTGGAGTAGTCGCGAGATTAACTTGTAGTATTGTTGCTCCTCACGACCATTCTTTAAAGATTATTGGTGATGATGGCATTCTCGGTATTGAAGATTGCTGGTATTATGGTACACCAGTTTATGTTCGTCGCAGTCTTACTATAGGACGTAAAAGACTCGAAGGTATTTGGAAGCAAAATGTACCTTTGGTTAAAAAAGCTCCAAAATTTAAATATAGAGGGGCACAACAGATGGATTTCTCCCGAGGTGTAGCAGAAATGGCTGATGCAATTTTGGAAAATCGTCCTTGTAGACTTTCACCTGAATTTTCTCTACACAATAACGAATTAGTTTTAGCAATCCAAAATTCTTTAGAAACAGGTTCTTCTTATAAAATGACAACTTCCTTTGAACCTGTTGAACCAATGGAATGGGCGCAATAGAAAAGATTTATAGTGCTGCGGGAAGGTTGAAGGTCAAAGATTTGTTAAGAACAGTAGGGTGTGTTGTCGCGCAGCGCGACCCACCATTTTATCAGAGTTTTGGTGCCTTGAGCTAAAAGACATCTCCGGAAATGAAGTTTTAGTGCAGTAATCACAATGGTTTCAAACTAATTATCGGAGAGGTCTAAAGTAATAATATACCCTACAGACTTTTTTAGAGAACTAGTGGTTTGTCCCATTAATCTTGATAGGTTCGTAGTTGCGCTTTAGCGCCAAATATGCGACATAAAAAGGTGAAGATGTTACAACTAGAAACTTTTTACCCATCAGAATTAATGGGACAGATCACTACTACTCCACCACATTAATTTTGCGGGGTCGAGAACGTTTATTAAAAAAACCGCAGAGAGCGCGGAGGACGCAGAGGGAAGAGGTTTTAGAGGATTGTTCGATTTTCAATAAAATTGATATTTACCCCTC
>JBCBHT010000115.1:0-21329 GCA_038525335.1 Cyanobacteria bacterium J06621_15
ACACCTTTTCAAGCTTTTATGAAGGTGTTATTACCTCAATTAATGCCAGGAATTATTGCTGGTTGTTTGTTGGCTTTTGTACTAAGTTTAGATGATTTTCTAATTGCTAGCTTTACTGCTGGTAGCGGTTCAAATACTTTACCGATAGAAATTTTTAGCCGGATTAGAACTGGTGTAAAACCTGATATTAATGCTTTGAGCGTGATTTTAATCATAGTATCTGCAATTGTTGCTTTTGTCGCAGAATCTATTCGTAATCGGGCTGATTCTAGAAACGGTAATTAGTTAGGAGTTAGGAGTTAAGAGTTAGGAGTTAAGAGTTAAGAATTAGGAGTTAGGAGTTAGGAGTTAAGAGTTAGGAGTTAAGAGTTAAGAATTAGGAGTTAGGAGTTAGGAGTTAGGAGTTAGGAGTTAGGAGTTAAAAATTATCAATTACCTTTCCTATCATTCCTAATATTTAAACTTTAAAAATAACCGTAAATTTACAGATAATATTAATAATTCATCCTAAAGTCAGAGTTTATCTGAAATAGCGTACTATCAGCAAACGCACCGATGGCGATTAAGCAATAATACTAATAAACTGGCAATAATCTTACTCTTTTTTTATTCAAAGGGATAAGATAATAAACTTTTTTAACTGTTTTATAACTTGTTTATAACTTGCCAAATATTTTGTTTTATGGCTCAGAAAAATAAACGACTTTTTCAAAACGCGCTTTTAGCAATCAGTTGTGTTTTTACCTTTTCCTTAGTTTCTGCATGGATAGCTCCAGTCCAAGCAAAAATAATCTTTATTCCACCAGGAACGGAAGCACCTGAAAGAGATAATACAACTACTGCTGGAGGAGGTTCTCGTGGGAATAGCTGCGCGATTGGTAAAGTTAACAAAAATACTGCATCGGTGGTGAAACTATTACCTCAATCAAATATAGGTTTGACTTTAGAGCAACGTCCATCAATTATGGTATACCTTGCTCCAACTACTGCTCGAAAACTATTTTTCAGTATCCAGGATGAGGATGAAAATAGTTACTATGAAACAACTTTGCAGCTACCCAGAAGAACGGGAGTTATGCAAGTTAAGCTTCCAAATTCTGCTCCTGGATTAGTGAGTGGGAAAAAATATCAGTATACTTTGGCTACTATTTGCGGTGAAGATTTTCAACCTGACGACTATTCCGTTAGCGGTTGGATTCAGCGAGTTCAGCCCAAAGTAAATTTGCAGAATCAAAAATCTTCTTTGGAATTAGCATCTAAATTGGCAATGCAGGGTATATGGTACGACGCGCTTTCTACTCTTGCAACGGTTAAAAAGTCGCAACCGTCGAATCAATCTGTTGCTAATTCTTGGCAGCAACTGTTGCAGAGCGCTGGTTTGAGTACATTTGCCCAAGAACCAATAGTTAATTAAAGTTAATCACGATGTGGTCAAAGTTTAAAGCGCTTTTATGGGAATGGCGTTTTGTTGCGATAACGACTCCTGTTGTAGCTTTAGCTGTAATTGCAGGAAGTATAGCAGGATGGTTTCAGCTTCTGGAGCGAACAACTCTAGAGCATTTTTTTGCTATACGTCCATCGGAAAAGCGCGACCGACGAATTTTAATCGTGACCATTGATGAACAAGATATTACTGAAGTTGGTAGATGGCCGATTCCTGATAAATACTTGGCTGATGCTTTGAAACAAATTAACCAGTATCAGCCTTCAGTTATTGGTCTGGATATTTACCGAGATATACCAGCTCAACCCGGTCATCAAGAGTTAGTTAAGGTGATGCAGACCACACCGAATTTAATTGGAATTAAGAAAATTTTGGGGGATGAAGCAAGCAAGGTTGCACCACCCCCTAATTTAAAACTTGAGCAAGTTGCTCTTGCGGATTTGATTTTGGATGCAGATAGTAAAGTTCGACGAGGATTGCTATCTACTTTGGATGAGAATGGGAATGTTTTCCAAGGTTTAGCGGCTAGTTTAAGTTCAATATACTTAGAAAAAAAAGGTATAGAAGCGATTTACGACCCGAAAGAACAATCTTTACGGTTGGGTAAGGTGGTTTTTTATCCCTTCACAGGAAAAGAATTTGCTTATCGCAATATAGATAAGAGAATATATCAAATTTTACTTAATTATCGCAGCCTAAAACAAGATTTTGAAACGGTCACTTTGCGAGATGTGCTATCAGGTAATTTATCTAAAGAACAAGTCCATTCGCGGATTGTTTTGATAGGTACAACAGCTAACAGTATTAATGATTTTCATAGTATTGGCTATGCTTCTGATTTTGGGGATAAAAATCTTCGTATTCCTGGTGTAATGATTCATGCTCATATAGCTAGTCAAATTTTAAGTGGAGCGTTGGACGGACGACCAATGATAAATGTGTTGTCTTATCAAGGGGAATTTTTATGGGTTCTGTGCTGGTCTCTTACTGGTAGTTGCGTTAGTTGGGTGTTATTACAGGTTAATTCAAAGCGGAAACGAGGTTTTTTAGGATTGTCGCTACTGGGGATATCAATTGCTGTAGGAACTTTGATTATTAGCTGTTATGGAAGTTTTCTTGTTGGCTGGTGGATTCCAACAGTTTCACCTTTTGTTGCTCTTATTGGTTCGGCAATTATAGTTAGTAATTTTCACAAACAGTGGCAATTAGAACAAGCTAATCAGAAATTACAGGAATATTCTCGTACTTTGGAAGTAAAGGTAGAGGAGAGAACTAAAGAATTAGTTGAAGCTAAGCAAGCAGCAGATGTTGCTTCTCAGGCTAAAAGCGAGTTTTTGGCTAATATGAGTCATGAATTACGAACACCTTTAAATGGAATTTTGGGTTACGCACAGATATTACAACGTTCGCAAAATATTGCGAAAGCGGAACTTGATGGTGTGGGAATTATCTATCAATGCGGCTCGCATTTATTGAATTTAATTAATGATATTTTGGATTTATCAAAGATTGAGGCTCGTAAATTAGAGTTACACTTTAGCGATATTAATTTCTCTTCTTTTTTAATTGATGTTGCTGAAATATGCCGCATTCGAGCCGAGCAAAAAGGTATTGATTTTCATTTTCAAGCTGATTCAGAAATTCCATCAATGGTAAATACTGATGAAAAAAGGTTACGCCAAGTTTTGATTAATTTATTAGGAAATGCAATTAAGTTTACTGAAAAAGGTGGGGTAACTTTTTCTATTTTATTGATAGATAATAATCGCTTAAATTTAGATAAAGATAGTTGTAAAATTCGCTTTGAAATTATTGATAGTGGTGTAGGGATGACACCAGAACAATTAAATAAAATATTTTTGCCTTTTGAACAAGCAGGAAATAAACATAAACAAGCTGAAGGTACGGGATTGGGATTGGCTATTAGTCGCAAAATTACCGAGTTAATGGGAAGTAGTATTCAGGTAGAAAGTAATTTAAATTCAGGTAGTAAATTTTGGTTTGATGTTGATTTAAAAGTTGTCAAGGGGAATATACAGGAAAAATCAGATTTATTGCTTAACAGACAAATTATCGGTTTGAAGCATGGTAAACCCAATATTTTAATTGTGGATGACCAGTGGGAAAATCGTTTAGTTATTATTAATTGCTTGAATTCAATTGGTTTTTGCTGTTTTCAAGCAAGTAATGGTAAGGAGGGTTTAACAAAAGCAGCAGAAATAAAACCGGATTTAATTATAACTGATATCTCTATGCCAGAAATGGATGGTTTGGAAATGATGCAAGTCCTGAGAAATAGTCCAGAATTTACGAAAATACCGATTATAGTATCATCAGCTAGCGTTTACGACAAAGATATTAAGCAGAGTTTAGATGCTGGTGCAAATGAATTTTTAGCAAAACCGATACAAATAGATAGCTTATTACAAATTTTACAAAACTATTTACATCTAGAGTGGGTTTATGCCAAAAATGAAGAAAAATCTTTGAATGAAGAATCTACTGATGAACAAGAACTAATTGCTCCTTCAGGAGCAGAAATGGATAAATTATTCGATTTAGCTATGCGAGGGAATGCTAATGGTATAGAAGATTTATTAAATAACTTAGAAAATTCTGATGAAAAATTTAAACCTTTCGTCGCAAAAGTTAGAAAGCTTGCAGATAATTTTCAATTTAAACAAATTAAACAATTTATTAAATCTTTTCAAATTGAAAAAATATAACCATATTTTAGAAATAGGGAGTAGGAAACATGAAATAAAGAATAGTATAAAGACATGAATGTTAATTTTAAAAGCTATTTTATTTAATAGAATAAATATTTAATACTTTTCTACTAAACTTTTAACATGCTGTGTACGGCTACAAACATATTTTTTGAATCTAAAATCTAAAATAAAAACATCCGTTGTTGAAATCTAAAATATAAATGAATTATTCAAGACAACCAATCATTTTAATTGTTGATGATAATCCCACTAATTTAAAAGTTCTATCTGGAGCAATCGCTGATTCTGGGTGCGAAATACTGGTATCTACCGACGGTGAAAGCGCTATCGAACAAGCAGAATATGCTCGACCAGATTTAATATTACTAGATGTAATTATGCCGGGAATCGATGGTTTTGAAACTTGTAACCAACTGAAACAAAATCCCATAACTTATGAAATCCCGATTCTTTTTATGACAGCGCTTTCCGATACAGTAGACAAAGTGAAAGGTCTTTCTTTAGGTGCTGTTGATTATATTACCAAACCTTTTCAAACAGAAGAAGTATTAGCTCGTATTAACGTTCATTTAAAAATGCGCTTTTTGAATCAGCAATTAGCAGAACAAAACAATGATTTAGAAAAACGAGTAAAAGACCGTACTAATGAACTACAAACTGCTCTTAATAATTTGCAAGAATCTCAACTTCAGCTTGTACAAACAGAAAAAATGTCCGCATTAGGTGAATTAGTAGCTGGTGTTGCTCACGAAATTAACAATCCAGTAGGTTTTATTGATGGTAATCTAGAGTTTCTTGAAGACAATACATCGGATATTATCAAGCATTTACGACTTTATCAACATTATTATCCCAATCCAGAATTAGAAATATCAAATAATGCAAAAGAGATTGAATTAGATGTCTTGATTGAAGATATACCTCAAATTATTTCTTCTATGAAGATAGGAATAGAGCGTATTGGAAATATCAGTACTAGTTTAAGAACTTTTTCCCGTTCCGATAGTTCATTAAAAGTAGCTTGTGATATCCATGAAGGAATTGACAGCACTTTAATGATTCTCAAGCATCGTTTGAAAGCGAACAATAAGCGACCGGAAATCAAAGTGCTTAAAGACTATGGAGATTTACCTTTCGTTAATTGCTATTCGGGTCAATTGAATCAGGTATTTATGAATATTGTTTCAAATTCGATAGATGCTTTGGACGATTATAATAGTCAATTTTCTTATGACGAAAAAAAGAAAAATCCCCATCATATTTTGATTACAACCGAATTTGATTCTGATAGTGACAAAGTAAGTATATCTTTTAAAGACAACGGTCCCGGAATACCTGGTGATATTCTCAAAAATATATTTGAACAATTTTTTACTACTAAAAGTGTTGGTAAGGGTACTGGATTGGGGTTATCGATTAGCAGACAGATAATAGAAGAAAAACATCAGGGTAAGTTAATTTGTAATTCTTTACCGGGAGAAGGAACAGAATTTACTGTCGAACTTCCGGTAGAGTAAATTGTAATGTCATAGTGTTGCGTTCATTGTATATTGCGATAATTTATGTAAGTTTATTGTATTTCAGATTTGACTATAATTTGAGCTATAATTTTTATCTTAATTATAATTATAAGTATAATTAATTTAACTAGATTATTTTTTGTGATTCGTTTCAATTTTTTAATATTATGAATAAAATTATAATTCCCTGCATGATTAAATGCGGGGTTTATTATATAATTCTTAAGTTATCAACTATTATTTAAGATATTTTTCCTGTTAGTAAAATCGTAAAAACATTGGATAATTCCGATTTACCAAAATTGAATTTGCTTTCTCTCTTACTAGTTTGAGGATTGACCATAATTTTGCGGTAGTCAAACTAGCAACCGATATGATAGAACCAAGTAGTCAAATTAGCGCTAAATGTAATATACAACCGGGTAATAGCTTTACGGTTGACGTTTAAAAGTGGTCTACCGCTAAATCTCACTGTAGATTTAGCAATAATGAAGTCGAATTACTCCCTATTCTCCAATTATTGAAGCTACGGAATTTATTACAAATGAGTTAGAAAGGGTGCATTTGGTAGCTAAAGTTAATCATACAAAAGCTACTCTACCTTGGCAAAATACAGCTATATGTAGAGATGTTAAAACGAATAATCAAACTAATAATCAAACTAATAATAAAGCCAACAATCAAGACAGGCTATTTTCTTAATATGCTTGTGGTTTCAGGATTTGTTTTCAATCCTTTAATAGCATACGGACAAATTGAAAGCGATAATACTTTACCAGTAAATTCAGATGTAATTAAAAACGGGATTAATTTCAAAATTAACGGTGGTACTGCTCGGGGTAATAGTTTATTTCATAGCTTTCAGAAGTTTAATATTCCTACCTCTGGAGAAGCTTTTTTTAATAACGCTAATTCTATAGAAAATATTTTTACCAGAGTTACTGGTGGTTCGATTTCTAATATTGATGGAATTATCAAAGCAAATGGTAGTGCTAATTTATTTTTGATTAATCCTAACGGAATTATTTTCGGTGAAAATGCTGCATTAAATATTGGTGGTTCATTTTTAGGGACTACTGCTAATAGTATTAAATTTGCAGATGGAAATAATTTTAGTGCTGTTAATCCGCAAGCACCACCATTATTAAAAATAAACCTTCCTGTCGGATTGCAAATAGGGATAAATCCAGGAAAGATTGTAGTAAAAGGAAAAGGACATAACCTGAGTATTCAAGACCCGATATTTTCTCCAATTATGGGAGCCGGACAAAACTTAACTGGTTTGCAGGTAAAGTCTGGAAAAACTTTGGCTTTATTAGGGGGAGATATTGTTTTACAAAAGGGAGTTTTAGCAGCCAGAGAAGGAAGAATAGAATTGGGAGCAGTTAATTCTGGTTATGTTAGTTTAAATCCCGTTTATCAAGGTTGGAAATTAAATTACGATAGTATTAATAATTTCAAAAATATCAGTTTGTCTCAACTATCATTAGTAGATACCAGCGGATTTTTTGGTGGCGATATTCAGCTTTTTGGAAAACAAATAAAACTCCAAGGAGGCTCGTTATTTATCAATCAAAATCAAGGATTACTTGGGTCGGGAACAATTAACATTAAAGCCTCAGAGTTATTAGAGTTAAGTTCTTTATCTTCAAAGGGTGTGATTGATACTATAATAGTTTCGGAAGCTGTTAATACTGGTTCCGGTGCAAACATTAATATATCCACAAAAAATTTATCTCTACAAAATGGCGCTGGTATCTATATTAGAACTTTTACTGATGCAAAAGGTGGTAGTCTCATAGCCGATGCATCGAATTCTGTAGAAATTAAAGGAATTTCTGCTTCCGACCCAACAATTCGTAGCGGTATTTATACTGTTGCATACAACTCTGGGGATGCAGGTGATGTGACAATTTCAGCAAAATCTTTTCGTCTTACTGATGGAGCATCCATTTCTAGCTCTACATTCGGAAGCGGAATGGGTGGAAATGTATTCATTAATGCTCAAGATTCTATAGATTTAATCGGTTTTCAATCTAGTTTCTTACTACCTAGTTTAATTGGTTCTACATCGTTGAATTCTGGTAATGCTGGTAATTTGACAATTAATAGTCAACAATTATCCATAAGAGACGGAGCTAGAGTAGACTCATCAACTTTTGCTAGCGGTAATGGTGGAAGTGTGACGGTCAATGCTACAAATAAAGTTGAAGTTACTGGAAACGATTTATCACTTGCTAGCTTCTTAATATCTTCAGCAGGTACTGTTCCTCAAAATGTACAGCAGCTTTACCGTTTACCTTCTCTACCCACGGGAGATGCTGGAAACGTAAATATCAATACACCATCTTTGAAAGTTGAAGGTAATTCGGTAGTAGCAGCTTACAATGAAGGTTCTGGAAATGCAGGAACAATCAAAATTGATGCAAATACTATATTTGTTAATAATCAAGCTTCAATTGCAGCAGCTACAGAAAATGGTAATGGTGGAAATATCTTATTAAAAACTCGGGATTTACAACTCCGCAACAACAGTACTATTACAGCTACAGCTATGGGTTTGGGTAATGGTGGAAATATTGATATCAACACCGATACTCTTGTTGGTCTGGAAAACAGCGATATTACCGCTAATGCTCAAAATAGTTTTGCTGGAAATGTAAGTATCAATGCTCAAGGTGTTTTTGGAATACGAAAACGAGAAGAACTAACCCCAAGCAGTGATATTACCGCAAGTTCTCAATTGGGAGCTTCCTTTAACGGAACAGTAGAACTCAATACTCCGAATATTGACCCAAGCAAAGGTGTAAATGAATTACCTGTCAATATTATTGACCCAACCAATCAAATCGCTTCCGGATGTAGTGCGAATACGGGTAATAGATTCATTGTTACTGGACGTGGTGGAATTCCCCGAAACCCTAGCGATGGAATAAATCAAAATATAATTTGGTCGGATGTTCGCGATTTATCAATATATCCTCAGCAGTCAAATAATATTAATCCAGCTACAAGAATATCGAAACAGCGAAAAATCATTGAAGCTACGGGATTTCAATTCGATGAATATGGAAGAATTGAATTAGTTGCTAAGATGACAGAAAATTCTCAAAAATGGCAACAAATGCCTAATTGTGGGGAAATATAAGTTCAGAACACAATGGGTATTTGACTTAATGAATCGAATTATATCAGGCTTGAGCTATTCAGTTGCTTTATGCTTTTTGCTGAATGCGAATTTAGTTACAGCACAGATACAAGCTGATAAGACTTTACCAATAAATTCTAATGTAATAAAAAACGGAATTAATTTTAAAATTAATGGTGGAACTGTTAAAGGAAGTAATTTGTTTCATAGTTTCAAACAATTTAATATACCGAAGGATGGAGAAGCATTTTTTAATAATACGAATTTTATAGTAAATATATTGACTAGAGTTACTGGTAATACTATTTCTAATATTGATGGAATTATCAAAGCTAATGGTAGCGCTAATTTATTCTTAATGAATCCTAACGGAATTATTTTTGGTCAGAATGCACGTTTAGATATTGGTGGTTCGTTTATTGGTACTAGCGCTAACAGCATTATTTTTGCAGATAAAACTTATTTTGATGCTCTGAATTCTCAAGAAAAACCACTTTTAACAGTTAGCGTTCCTACAGGTTTACAATTCGGCGAAAATTCTCAATCAATAACTGTTCAACCTCTGTCACAATTAGAAGTAAAATCAGGAAATACTTTAGCTTTAGTAGCAGGAAATATTGATATAAAAGAAGGAATTCTCAAAAGTTCCCAAGGGAATATTAATTTAGGTAGCGTTGATAGCGGGATAGTTAATATTAGTTCTCATAATACAAGTTCCAGCTTTGATTTTAACTATCAAAATATCACCTCTTTTAAAGATATAAATTTACAAAAAGCACTAGTTGATTCCAGCGGTTTTGGGAATGGCTCTATTAAGTTACAAGGAAGAAATATTCAAATTCATAATGGCTCGCAACTACTAATTAAAAATTTTGGATTTCAGCGAGCGGGAGACATTAAAGTTAAAGCTTCCGAATCTCTACAAATCTCAGGAATGAGTTCGGATAATATGACTAATTCTAGTTTAATTAATGAAACTTTTAGTAAAGGTGTTGGTGGAGATATTATTGTTGATACTAAACGTTTAGAAGTCAAAGATGGAGCAGTTCTAGAGAGTAGAACTTTTAGCGATGCAAAAGGTGGAAATTTAAATATCAAGTCAGAAGAATTGGTGGTTTTATCAGGTGTTTCATTGCTCAACCCTAATTTTATCAGTGGGATAATTGCATCCAGTTTCGGTTCTGGGAACGCAGGAAATATTACAATATCGACAGCAAATTTGTTGATTGAAGATGGAGCAAACCTTTCATCTATAACTTTAGGAACTGGTAACGGAGGAGATGTTAACGTAAATACAATTAATTTAAAACTGATGGGATTTAACGTTGAAGCAAATCGACCCAGCTTTTTATCTGCTTCTACTATCAATAATGGAAATGCTGGAAATTTAACTATCAATACATCGAGTTTAAAGATTTTAGATGGAGCAAATCTGAATACATCTACAGCTGCTAATGGTGGTAGCGGAAATATAACTATTAATGCTTCGGATTTTATAGAAATAGATGGTTCCTTAGACCTTTCTGGATTTCCCGTACTCAGCAATATCAATTCCTCTGCAACTGTTTTACCGAAGCGAATAAGATTATTACTAAATTTAAATTTATTACCAAGTGGTGCTTCCGGTGACGTTACTATCAAAACTCCCAGACTAAGTATTACTAATGGAGCGGAAGTAAGCGTTAAAAACCAAGGTACCGGAGATGCTGGAAGATTGGAAATTTACGCAGATTCTCTCAAGTTGAATCAACAAAGTAGTTTAGCAGCAGCTACAGAAAATGGTAACGGTGGAAATATCTTTATAGAAACTCAAGATTTACAGCTTCGCAACAATAGCAATATTACAGCTACAGCTATGAATTCGGGAGCTGGTGGAAATATTGAAATTAACACCGATACTCTTGTTGCTTTGGAAAACAGCGATATTACCGCTAATGCTCAAAATAGTTTTGGTGGAAATGTAAATATCAACGCTCAAGGTGTTTTTGGAACACGAGAACGAGAAGAAATTACCAATCAAAGCGATATTACCGCAAGTTCTCAATTGGGAGCTTCCTTTAGCGGAACAGTTGAACTTAATACTCCCGGAATTGACCCAAGTAAAGGTGTGAATCAATTACCCGTAAATGTTACCGATTCAAGCAATCAAATTGCTTCTGGATGTGGTGCTAACAGGGGTAATACATTCGTAGTTACCGGACGTGGTGGAATCCCACAAAACCCTAGCGATAGAGTAAATAGAAATATAATTTGGTCGGATATTCGTAATTTATCTCTACATCGTCAAAAACCCAGTAATTCAAATCAAACTACAAGAATATCCAAGCAGCGAAGAATTATTGAAGCTACAGGGTTTCAATTTGATGAACTCGGAAAAGTTGAATTAGTCGTTTTAAAGAATAATTCTCCTAATTTTCAACAATTGTCTAACTGTGGGGAACTATAAGTTAGCTCGATTAACTAAAATTACAACAAAATAATAATGATGCGAATCTTCTCAGCCTTCAGCTATTTCTTTCTTTTATACTTATTCTTTGATAGTGAGACTGTTCAAGCTCAAATTGAAGCTGATAATACTCTATCAATTAATTCTAATGTAATCCGAAATGGAATAAATTTTACAATCAAAGGTGGTACTGCTAGGGGTAATAATTTATTTCATAGTTTTCGTGAGTTTAATATTCCTAACGGTGGAACAGCTTTTTTTGATAATGCTAATTCTATCGGAAATATTTTTACCAGAGTCACCGGTGGCTCAATTTCTAATATTGATGGAATTATCAAAGCCAACGGTAATGCTAATTTATTTCTGATGAATCCTGCGGGAATTATATTTGGTGAAAACGCAAGATTAAATATTGGTGGTTCGTTTCTGGGAACTACTGCTGAAAATATTAAATTTGGTGATGGAAGTAATTTTAGTACGATTAATCCACAATCACCACCGCTGTTAACAATAAACGTTCCTATTGGTTTACAAATGGGAATAAACCCAGGAAAAATCGAAGTCAATCGCAATGGTGCTAACGTTACAGCAAGTACTTTTGATAGACAAATTACTCGAATTAATCCCCAGAGACAGTTAGAGGTAAAAACTGGTAATACTTTAGCTTTAATTGGAGGAGAAATTGAAATTAATAAAGGTTTTGTGGAAAGCATTGGAGGAAATATTGAGTTAGCTAGTATCGAGTCGGGAACAGTTGATATTAATACTGCAAAGTCTGGTATTACATGGAGTTTTTCTTATAAAAATGTATCTGCTTATAAAGATATAAAATTGCAGCAAGCACTAGTAAATGCTAGCGGTTTTACTAGTGGTGGGATACATTTACAAGGAAAAAATATTACTCTTGATGATGCTTCTCAAGTTTTAATTCAAACTTCTGGATTTCAGCCAGCAGGAGATATTAAAGTTAACGCTTCTGAATCTTTACGACTCTCTGAAACAAACCGAGATTTTATTAATACTAGTTTTATTAACGAAGCTTTTGGGGAAGGTGATAGTGGAAATATTATTGTTAATAGCAAACGATTACAAGTAGAAAATGGAGCAATCCTAGAAACTAGGACTTATGGTACTGGAAAAGGTGGAAATATAGATATTAACTCTTCAGAAAGCATTCAAGTCACCGGTTTTTCAGAAACTAGCTCTGGTTTCGTTAGTGAAATTAATACAACTAGTTTCGGTTCTGGAGATGTGGGAGATGTAAACATATCAACATCAAATTTATCTATTGAAGATGGAGGACGTATCACATCCATCACTTCCGGAACTGGTACGGGAGGAAATGTTAATATCAACGCAGCTATTATCAATCTTACTGGATTTAGTCCAAGTCCAATTACTAATCAGCCAAGTCTGTTAGGTTCTGCTACTCAGAATGCTGGGAATTCTGGAAATGTCACTGTTAATACTTCTCAATTGAATATTTCCGATGGAGCTAATCTTAATACATCAACTTTAGCTAGTGGTGATGGTGGAAAGATTATTATTAATGCTTCTGAATTTGTGAAAGTTGATGGTTCGGTACAACAATTTGGAGTTACTAGACCTAGCGATATCAATTCATCCGCTACTATTCTTGCAGAAGAAGTAAGACAATTTTTAAACATCCCTCCCGTTCCGACTGGTGCAGCTGGTGAAGTGATTATCAATACTCCACACTTGAGTATTACGAATGGTGCAGAAGTCAGCGTTACAAATCAAGGTATAGGAGATGCTGGAAGACTGTATATTAATACGAATTCTCTACAGATAAAACAACAAGGTTCTATCGAAGCTGAAACAACAGGTGGTAATGGTGGAAATATTATTATCGCATCGCAAGATTTACAACTTCGTAATAATAGTACTATTACTGCAACTGCTCGTGGGAATGGAAACGGTGGAAATATTGACATTAACACCGATACCCTTGTAGCTCTGGAGAATAGTGATATAACCGCAAATGCACAAAATAGTTTCGGTGGAAGAATAACTATCAACGCTCAAGGTGTATTCGGTATTCGAGAACGAGAAGCAATTACCAATCAAAGCGATATTACAGCAAGTTCTCAATTAGGAGCTTCCTTTAGCGGAACAGTTGAACTTAATACTCCCGGAATTGACCCAAGTAAAGCTGTGAATCAATTACCTGCAAATATTACTGACCCGACCAATCAAATTGCTTCTGAATGTAGCGCTCAGACAGGGAATAAATTTGTAATTACCGGACGTGGTGGAATTCCCCAAAACCCTAGCGATAGAGTAAGTAAAAATGTAATTTGGTCAGATATTCGCGATTTATCAACTATTCGTCACAAAAAAAATATTGTCCAAGAAACAATTAATTCAAAACAAAAAGTAATTATTGAAGCTACAGGATTTCAATTCGATGAGTTTGGAAGAGTTGAATTAGTTGCAAAAATGGCAGAAAATTCTCAAAAATGGCAACAAATGCCTAATTGTGGAGAAGTATAAGTACATAATACTAAGCTCTGAGGAGCCAACATTCTTATTCATAAACTAGAGAAAATACTGATTCTATCTTGGTGTAATTTATATTCAATAGTTTAGGAGTAATTATAGTTTGTGTTAAGAGCTAGGATTTTACTGCGAAGAACTACAGATGCATCTAAAAAAAGCAATGAATATAAGAAAAAAGCTTTTAAAATCAATCATTTTATGTTTGTTATTAGGAATTAGTACAGCATTAATCATTGCAATTTTTTCTCCAGTATCGGCTGAAGATAATACAGGATTCAACACATCTCAAATTTCTCTGATTGCTAAAAAATATCACAGTCCTCAAACGCTGTTTGAAAAAGGTAAAACATTATTTGAAGCAGCAGAATTTGAGAAAGCTGCTAGAACTTGGCAAGATGCTGCTGCTGGTTTTGAACGTCAGGGAGATAAAATCAATCAAGCTTGGAGTCTGAGTCTTGTTTCTTTAACTTTGCAAAATTTAGGAGAACTCAAACCAGCCGAAACAGCTATTGATAAAAGCTTGTCACTAATACAAAATCAGCAAGGTAATACCCAAGTTTTAGCAGTAGCTCTTAACACCAAGGGAAGTCTAAAAATAAAAATCGGTCAAGCCAGCGATGCTCTTGAAGCTTGGCAGGAAGCCGAACGCATTTATACTAAACTCAACGACAAAGCTGGTAAAATTGGTACCCAAATTAACCAAGCTCAAGCATTACAAGCAATGGGTTTTTATCGGCGATCGCAAAAGTTGTTGGAGTCAATAAATCAAACTTTGCTTCCGGAACCAGATTCTCAGTTAAAGGTTCAAAGTTTGCAGGGTTTAGGAGTAGCTTTGCAGCTGGTAGGAGATTTGAAAAAATCCGAGGAAGTGTTAAAGCAGAGTTTAGCTATTTCTAAGAAACTTTCTCTTGACAGTAGCGATATTTTATTTAATCTAGGGAACACCGCTAGAGATTTAAAGCAAACCGAAACAGCTTTTAATTACTACCAACAAGTAGCAGGTAACCCAAAAAATCATTTAATACAAATTGAAGCAAAACTCAACCAACTGAGTTTACATATCGAACAATCACAATGGCAACAGGCTTTTAATTTAATACCGCGAATTCAATCCGGTTTAGATAAACTTTCTCCCAGTCGTAGTTCGATTTACGCTAGTGTCAATTTTGCTAAAAGTCTGACCAAATTGATGAAAGCTCCCAACACTGATAAAGCTTTCCTAAATCAAAATGCAGCCAAGATTCTAGCCCGTGCGATAAAACAAGCAGAAACCATCCAAGACTCACGCTCCCAAGCATATGCTTTAACTCAACTGGGAAACCTATACGAACAAACTTCTCAATACAGCGAAGCTTTAAAACTGTCTCGTCAAGCTTTACAAATATCTCAAAACATAAACGCTTCCGACATTGGCTATCAATCAGCTTGGCAAGTTGGCAGAATCCTGAGAAATCAAGAAAAAAATCAAGAAGCAATTTCGGCTTACAATTCCTCAATCAAAATTCTCAAAACCTTACGTAGCGACTTAGTAGCAATCAACCGAGACGTACAATTCGACTTCCAAGAAAGCGTGGAACCAGTTTACCGCGAATTTGTAGATTTATTACTACAACCAAAATCTTCTTTGAGCAAACAGAAACAACCAAAAATATCTCAAAAAAATCTCCAACTCGCACGCAAAACCCTCGAAGCATTGCAACTAGCAGAACTCGATAACTTTTTTCGCGAAGCTTGTATTGATGCAAAACCAGAACAAATCGACCAAATAGATCAAACAGCAGCAGTAATCTACCCAATCATTTTAAATAACCGCTTAGAAGTAATCGCATCACTTCCCGGTCAACCACTAACCAGCTACAACACATACTTACCAGAAACAAAAATAGAAGCAACAATCAAGCGATTACGATTATCCTTAAACCCTGCTTTTTCCCAAAAACAAAGATTAAAAGTATATCAGCAAGCATATAACTGGTTAATCAAACCCATAGAAACAGATTTAGCAGCCAACAACATCAAAACCTTAGCATTCGTATTAGATGGTTCCATGCGAAACATCCCTATGGCTGCTTTACACGACGGAAAACAATATTTAGTAGAAAAATATAGCGTAGCACTATCACCAGGGTTGCAATTAATGCAAGCGCGAAAATTGAAAGGTGATAACCTAAACGTAATTGCAGCAGGATTGAGCGAAGCTCGTCAAGGATTCAAAGCTCTACCAGGAGTCCAATCAGAAGTAAAAGAAATATCTTCCCAAGTCAAATCCACACTATTAGTCAACGAAAGTTTTACCGACCAAAACCTAGCGAAAAGCATCAAAACAACACCATTCTCAATCTTGCATCTAGCCACCCACGGACAATTTAGCAGTAATGCAAACGATACCTTTATACTTACCTGGGATGGAAAAATCAACGTCAAACAGCTCAGCGAATTTCTCCACTTCCGAGACTTATCCGAATCCGAGCCAGTAGAATTAATGGTACTCAGTGCTTGTCAGACAGCGAAAGGAGACAAACGAGCCATATTAGGACTAGCAGGAGTTGCGGTACGCTCCGGGGCACGCAGTACATTAGCTACATTATGGGCAGTAAAAGACAAATCCACAGCCAAATTCATGGTGGAATTTTACAAGCATCTCAACACCAAAGGAATAAGTAAAGCCGAAGCATTGCGACAAACCCAGCTAACCTTCCTCAAAGACAAAAACTTTACTCATCCCTTTTATTGGGCACCGTTTATATTAGTTGGGAATTGGATTTAGGTAATTTTAGATTTTAGATTTTAGATTTTAGATTTTAGATTGAATATGTTTCTTGGGATTTAATGAACTTCATTCGTAACTGAAGATAAATCACTTGAAATTGCCGTCACGCACCACCTGTAATTAATATCCTATTCCCACAAACCAAAAAACGCATTTTTGTAGGGTGCTGTGACGGCTCCAATAAATCCTCAAATATAACAAAATACCTTGAAATTGCCGTCACGCACCATTTTTTTTAATAGTCAATTCCCAATTCCCAATCCCCAATCCCCCATCCCCTAGTTCCCAATTCATAATTCATTTTTTAAAACGAGAAAAATTACCAGACAATCGCTAGAATCAGAAAGGAATATAAAATCACACAGATTCTAGAAGCATCAAAGCTAACTAATACAAACAAATATGGAAGTTCTAGAAATCAAACGGGAAATCGAAACGCTATCTAATCGCCTGGGTAAAACTCAGGACTATCTTTGACTTACCCGCACTCAAAGCTAAAATCCAAGATTTAGAGCAAATTGCAGCCCAACCTGAATTTTGGGAAGACCAAAACAAGGCTCAAGATACGATGCAAGAGCTTAACGAACTCAAGGAACATCTGCAACAGTATCACAGTTGGCATTCTAGTTTAGAAGATACCAGAGCAGTCGTAGAATTGCTGGAATCCGACACTGACGAGTCACTACTCAACGAAGCCGTATCTAACGTCACAACTCTCAATCGCGAACTAGACCAGTGGGAGTTGCAGCAGTTACTGTCTGGTCCTTACGACAGCAAAGGCGCTTTACTAACTATTACAGCCGGTGCCGGGGGTACTGATGCCCAAGACTGGGCAGAAATGATGCTGCGGATGTATACCCGTTGGGGAGAGAGTCACGGCTATAAAGTTGCAATCAGCGATAAATCTGATGGAGATGAAGCTGGGATAAAGTCGGTAACTTTAGAAATTACCGGACGCTACGCTTACGGATACTTACGTTCGGAAATGGGTACCCATCGCTTAGTTAGAATTTCTCCTTTCAATGCTAACGGTAAGCGGCAAACCAGTTTTGCAGGCGTGGAAGTCATGCCGCAGATAGATGACAATGTAGAATTAGATATTCCCGACAAGGATTTAGAGATAACTACGTCTAGGGCTGGTGGTAAAGGCGGACAAAACGTTAACAAAGTAGAAACCGCAGTCAGAATTGTTCACCTGCCGACAAATATTGCAGTGCGATGTACTGAGGAACGCTCGCAATTGCAAAACAAAGAAAAAGCCCTTGCTCGTCTGAAAGCAAAGTTGCTAGTTGTTGCTCAAGAACAACATGCTCAAGAAATTGCCGAAATTCGCGGTGATATGGTCGAAGCTTCTTGGGGTAATCAAATACGTAACTATGTATTCCATCCATATCAAATGGTAAAAGACCTACGTACCAACATCGAAACAACGGCAATTACTGACGTAATGGATGGAGAATTAGATTCTTTCGTTCAAGCTTATCTACGACAGGAAAATCAAGTAACTGAGAATGGCTAATTGGTAATTGGTAATTGGTAATTGGTAATTGGGCATTGGGCATGGGTGATGAGGTAGAGTGGGTAGAAAGAATTTTGAACTCCTAACTCCTAACTCCTAACTCCTAACTATTACCAACTACCAATCCCCAAATTCCAAAAATTGCCAAATTGGCGCTCCATTTCTCAACAATTTGTTACATTGGTAAGGGAGCTTGTTGTGGAATTCTTATGAACGACTCTTCTACCAAGGAAGAAAAACCCAGTTATACAAAATTGGCTATGCGGAATATGGTGCAAAAGGGTGGCACCTCGCTAAAGCATTTTGCACTTAGTGCTTTCGGACTTTTGGCTGTTTTGATTGGTCTTGCTTATCTAACTCGTTAACGAGGAGAGTATAAGTGGATAAATGGCTTTCCGTTGAAGTCTACGTGCAGGATAATTTCTATGAATTTTCTCCGAAAGAGGCTGTGGAGAACAATCATCAGGATGTCCGTATTTGTACAGAAACTTGGGAACAATGGTTTTATAAATGGGTGGATATGGTATATTCCGATATTCCCTCAACTTCCGTTTGCGAAATTGGACTACGTTTGACGGATGACTCAGAAATTCAAACTCTGAATTCTCAGTACCGTCATCAAGATAAACCTACAGATGTTTTAGCCTTTGCAGCTTTAGAAGTGAATTCGCCGCATGTTACGGAAATGGATACCGAGAATGAGCCTTTATATCTTGGGGATATTATAGTTTCCGTTGATACCGCTCGTAAGCAAGCAATACAGCAAGGACATTCTTTAAAGATTGAACTCGCTTGGTTAGCATCTCACGGTTTTCTGCATCTTATAGGTTGGGATCATCCTGATGAAGAAAGTTTGCAGAGAATGCTGAGAAAGCAGGTAATGCTACTGAAGACATTAGGTATTGATATTGACCTAGAATAGATTCGCTTATGAGCTGATTTACAGCCATATGGTTATTTTGTTGAAAATTTTGTCTAAAAACAAATACTTATGAAAGAAAATTTTCAAGATATTTGATTGAACCTTTAAAATTCGGAGAAACATTCATATTAACGTTGCAGTACTTGTATTATGCCTATGTCGCAGCAAATTTCATCATCATCCAAAGCAGACCGTTTAGAAACAGTTGTGTCTAAACAAAGAGATTTATCTTGGGCTGTTGCTTCCAACTTATTTGTTAGTTTTAAGTATGCCTGGGCTGGAATTGTATATGCTTTTCAAACTCAGCGTAATTTTCGCATCCATGTTTCTGTATGTGCTTTAGCAATTGGTTTAAGCGTTTTTTTACATTTGAAGCTGGTAGAAGTAGCTGTTATTGCTGTTACTAGTGGTTTGGTTCTAGCTTTAGAATTGCTCAATACTGCTGTTGAATCCGTTGTTGATTTAACAGTTGAGCAGAAATACCACGAATTAGCTAAGGTTGCTAAGGATTGTGCTGCGGGTGCAGTATTAGTTTCAGCTTTGGTAGCGTTACTAGTAGCTGCTATGCTTATATTGCCTCCTTTGTTTGAGTTGATTTTATCTTCTTTGTAGTTTTTATAATTTATTTGGTTTTGCGTTATAAACGAAAATTAGAAGTTAATACAAACAGTTAAAACAATCGAACAAATTTGGCATAGCCGTTTGAATTGTGAGTTTAATTGCTGTGCTGGTAGTCATAGATAATTACGACAGCTTTACCTATAATTTGGTGCAGTATTTAGGTGAATTAGCTGCTAATTTTTCAGTGGCACAGAAGATTGAGGTATTTCGTAACGATAAAATATCTGTAGATGAAATTCGGGCTTTGAATCCGGATGGTATAGTAATTTCTCCTGGTCCAGGACGACCGGAAGATGCCGGAATTTCTTTACAATTAATTGCAGAATTGGGAGTAAAATACCCAATTTTAGGTATATGTTTGGGACATCAAAGTATTGGTCAAGTATTTGGCGGTAAAGTAGTTTCTGCAACCGAGTTGATGCACGGCAAGACTTCAGAAGTTTATCATACTGGAGTAGGAGTTTTTCGCGGTTTGGATAATCCGATGACCGCAACCAGGTATCATAGTTTAGTAATTGAGCAAGATACAATTCCGGATACGTTGGAAATTACTGCTTGGGTTGAAGATGGGACGATTATGGGAGTACGACACAGGAACTTTCCTCACATAGAAGGTGTCCAATTTCATCCAGAGAGTATCCTGACTAATTCGGGAAAGCAATTATTGCAAAACTTTCTAGAAAAATTACCTTTGATAAGTAAATGAAACGACGACAGTTGATGGGCTACGCTGGAGCGGGGTTAGCAGGTGCGTTGTTTGCTAACTTAGGTTCTGGGTTGCGAGTAAATGCTCAATCTGGTGGTTCGCTATCAATTAAGTGGTTGGGACATACTAGCTTTTTGTTTTCAAGCGGCGGTACAAGAATTTTAGTAAATCCTTTCCGTACTATAGGCTGTACTGCTGGTTATCGTCCACCCAATGTTACTGCTGATTTGGTCTTAATTAGCAGTCAGTTGCTAGATGAAGGTGCGGTAGAAGGTTTACCTGGGGGACCTAAATTAATTTATCAGCCTGGGGTTTATCAGCTCGAGGGAATTAAATTTCAAGGAATAGCTATAGACCATGACCGAGTTGGTGGAAGACGTTTTGGTATAAACACGGCTTGGCAATGGAAACAGGCAGGAGTTAATATTCTGCATTTAGGAGGAGCAGCTGCACCTATTTCTCTAGAACAGAAAATTTTGATGGGTCGTCCTGACGTGTTGCTAGTGCCTGTAGGTGGTAGTGATAAGGCTTATAATGCCGAAGAAGCTAGAAAAGCCATTCAAGTTCTTAACCCTAAATTAGTTGTTCCTACTCATTATCGTACCCAAGCTGCCGACAATAATAATTGTGATATTGCACCTCTCGATGATTTTCTGACAGTGATGGGGGGAATGAAGGTACGTCGTAGTGAGAGCGATACAATTAGCGTGAGTCCTGGTAGTTTACCGGAAAATAGCATGATTCAGGTTTTTAGCTACAACTTTTAAAACGGATTTATAATTTTTGTAGAGCAGGCTTTTTAGTCTGCTTTTTAAATTTATCAAGGAATTATTATGCAAATTAAAGATATGAGCGTGAATGAACTTAGTCAATAATCTTAAAATTTTAATCCAAGAAACTATTAAGTACTTGGGCAAAATTAATTGTATATTTGTCATTGCGAGTGGAACGGAGTGAAACGAAGCATTCAGCGAAGCTGTG
>JBCBHT010000116.1:0-21229 GCA_038525335.1 Cyanobacteria bacterium J06621_15
TTGACTTCAATAGTGATGGTTATACAGTTTCTGTCAAAGATTTACCAGTGGGTGAGTTTATCGATAATATCGCTAAACTCGATGATGTTAATTTAAGTGCTTCTTTGCAAAAGAGTTTGAAAGACCTCGGTAAATTTGATTTATCACTTACTGAGAATAAATTTGAACTCAAATCTTCTGGAGATTCCAAGATTAAGTTATCGGAATTAATTGAAGATGCTTCAATGAAAAAAGCTGTTGGAGAACAACTAGAACTCTCCGACTTTGCAATCACTTATTCTGTAGATAAAGACAAGAAAACTGACTTTTCTATCTCTTCCAAAATCATTGAAGGAACCAATACTAGCGATGTAGATATTGACTTCAATAGTGATGGTTATACAGTTTCTGTCAAAGATTTACCAGTGGGTGAGTTTATCGATAATATCGCTAAAGAAGCAGGTGTTACTCTCCAATCTGACCTTGAAAAGAGTTTGAAAGACCTCGGTAAATTTGACCTCTTTGTATCTGAGGAGAAAGTTTCTCTAAAATCGGATGGAAATATTACTGTAGATTTATCAAATGTTGCCACTGTTAACACTCCATTAGATTCTCTTAACAAGGCTATCGATGATACAATTGCAGATATTTTTGGTAGTAATCAGCTAACCATTGTACAGCCTGAATTAAGTTATGTAGCTAAGGATGATGAAAAAGATTTAACTCTTAGCGCAAAAATCGGGGAGGGAGAAAATTTAAGTGATGTCAGTTTAGATTTTGATAATACAGATGTCAAATTTGAATATCAAATCGGTAAAGACTTCGCTCTTTCTTCCTTAACTGGTATTAAAGACCTTGAAAGCTTTAAATTTACAAATTTGGAATTTATTGCTGCTAATTACGACGACACCAGTCAAAATAAAGAGTTCATTGAAGGATTCAACTTTGCAGGTGAGTTTGACTTCAAAGAAGGCAACGATACAATTTCTACATTTTTCCGGGAACATTTAGAAATAGAAGAATTGGAGGCAAAATTACAAGTTGGAGACCAATTAAATCTTGAAGCTGAAGCTGAGACCCAATGGCAATTAATTAAAAGTGGTGATTTTACAGCGACTCTGAGTCAGATTGATTTAGATTTAGACATAAAAGAGTCAGACATTAAGTTTGATATTGATTCAAAACTCAAGCTTGACGGTTACGATCCTTCTCAAGATAACGAACCAGAATTATTGTTGGATGGTGATATTGGTTTTGATTTGGACAGTGAATCGCTAAATGTATCATTTAGCATGGATACAAGTTCAAATCAAGTATGGACGAATCCTTTTGGACTTACAGGATCTGAATTTCGAGATTTTGGGATTCAAGCGGGTGTTAGTGTAGACGGTTTAAATGATTTTGGCATCCGTGGAAAATTGAAGTATGGGACAATTGATATCGATGCGGCTTTAGCTCTAAATATTGAGGAGCCAGAAAAAATTGCCTTATCAATTACTCTTGAAGAACCAGTCAGCTTAGTAGAATTAATAACTGGTCCAGTAAATCCTTTTATTTTTGGAGCAGGAGCTTCTAATAATACTCTTACTGATGCTTTTCATTTCCTAGATAAAGTAATTGATATCAAAGCCGAATCTCCCACTGATGTAAACGATATAAACAATAATGGAAGAACTGACGACAAGCTACCGCTGATAAACTTTGTACCTTTTGCAGGAGTCGAAATTGCCGGTGAAACTTTAAAGGAAGGTTTTGGTGTTAATGCTGAAGTCACTGCTTGGGGTGCAACAGCAATACTAGAATTAGATGCTGATAAAGACTTCAATAAATTTGATGCTTCTCTATCCCTTGCTAATATCGATTTAGGATTTTTGAAGATTGCTGGGGCTGATGAAAACGACAACGAACTTGACCTCGAGATTGCTATAGATACCACTGGGAAAACTCCCAGTTATATTCAAGGTGATGGACGACTGGACATTTTTGGAATTACTGTAGCAAAAGCCGATTTTAAGGTTTCGGAAGATAGTCTAAATATCAAAGAGTTAGTCTTAAATCTTGTCGATATTGTTGAATTAGATATTGAGAACCTTGATCTCGAAGTTGATTGGAAAGATATTGCGAAATCTAGTGCTTCCGGAGAAGTTGATCTCAAGGTTTTTGAGCATAAAATAGCCGATGCTAAATTCTCTATCAATCAAGACAACTTGTCTGTCTCTGGTGGACTATTTCTTAAGGTAAAAGATATTATTGACGTTGGTATTCAAGCCAGCGTTAATGTGGGTCACGATAAGAAAGAAATTACACTAACGGCACATGCTAGGAGCGAACAATTCAGCGAAACTTTGGATTTAACTCAATCTTCTCATAGTATTTCAAGTATTGAGAGTTGGGTTGAAAGTTGGGTTGAAAAAGAGTTCGGTGAAGTACTTGATGCTGTAGGAAAAGGTGTTGAAAAAGTCGGTGATGCAGTGGTAGATGGTGCTGAAGATGTCGGTAAGGCAGTTTGGTCTTTCTTTAATGCTCCCTTAGCAGGTGCAACTGTATTTGTCGATACGAATTCTAACCTCGTAGCTGACCCATTAGAACTGCAAAGCATCACCGACAGTAACGGAAAATTCAGCTTTGACAAATCGATAATTGCTGCATTAGATTTCAACGGAGACAATAATCTTGACTTAAATGAAGCACAGATAGTAGCTACTGGTGGTATCGATATAACCACCGGACTTACGAACTCAATTCCGATAATTTCTGAAATAGGTTCTACTTCCCAAGCAAGCACTACAACCACACCTTTAACCACTCTTAGAGCAGTTCTTTCCTCACAGGGAATTGCGATCGCCGATGTGGACAACCTACTGAATAAAATTTCCGGGTTATCCTTAAACTCTTTATCTCAATCCCTAGAAAACTTTGACCCCTATGCTGCTATAGGACAAAATGACAACACCGGAGTCAATATTGCTTCCGGTCACGTTAAAGTAACGAACCTGCTGCTAAATGGTACAACCCTCTTGGAAGCAGCAAACTATCAGGGGTCAGATGCTCAAACTCAGTTAATTACTGCTCTAGGTCAAGTCTTACAAAACGTTGACGAATTCGACCTTACCGACAGTAACGACCAACAAAAACTGTTTAATCAATTAATTGACCAACTCAATCTATCTGTTAGCGATGAAGTCGTCACTGCAGTTAGCGAATTAATTGCTCAAAGCAATCAGCTAGTTGATGACTTTGTGGAAAAAGGACTTTCCCGGTCAGTTTCTCACGTAATACCAAGCATCAGCCCAATCAAGAAAGCTATTTACAGCAATCTACCTACAATCACCCAAAAACTGGTTACAGGAGAAATTACCGCCGAACAATCCCAATCCCAACTTCAAGAACTACTTAACACCAATACCTTCTTAGTAGAACACAAACTCAACGACAACCGTACTGTCGGAGTAACCGCAAGTCCTACAGTCACAGAAGGAAACAACTCCACAGCACAATTTACCATTACTCTCGGAGAACCAGCTCCAAGTCATGGTTTGAAAATCCTCTATACCATCTCTGGTAGCGCGACCTTGGGACAAGATTACAACTTCAATCAAGGTCAATTGATGGAAATTGATGTTCAACCCGGAGCTACGGAAGCTATTGTCAACTTAGAAGTATTAGAAGATACTGTACCTGAAAATACTGAAAGTATTAGTATTCATCTGAGACACGTAGGCAATGGCTATATTCTCGACCCAGCGAATACAACTGCTGTAGTTGAAATTATTGATAACGATGAAGGCAATAGTGCTAATAGCCAAGCTGGAATGCGTCAAAGAGGAACCTTCCGCAACGACATCCTTGAAGGTAACGAACACAACGACACATTAATCGGTAAAGCGGGAGAAGACATCCTTGTTGGTGGTGCTGGATTAAATTTACTTGAAGGTGGTGACGGAGCCGATGTCTTTTACTTGAAGTCAGCTTCCGAAGGTAGTAACTTGATTCTTGACTTTGACCCCAGTGAAGGAGATAAAATTCAAATCTCTGCCAGTGGCTTTGATACAAACTCTTTAGCTGACTTTAGCTTCCTGGCAGGAAGTTTGCAATTCAAACAACAAACAATTGCGCTGATTCAAAACAACGGACAAACCTACAATCACTTTGCTAACTTAGCGGACGTTATCGAAATCGTCAGCGAACCAACCGTACAAGCTACACCCAACCCTGCTACAAAAACTCTAAAGCAAGAACTAACTACAGGTATTTTCACCGTTGAAGACTCATCAATTGATATGTTCTTCTCCTTAGACAGTAACAATCAATCTAAGGAAGTTATAGAAATTGGAGTCTTTGCAGTTGATGATAACCAAGGAACCATTAATGGAATTTCTCCAGGAACATCTGGTTATCAACAAGCTGCTTTAGAAAATGCAAAAGTTATCTTTTCATTGCTACCAAATTCCAATCTACCAAATGGTTTAACTTCGACGAATATTGAGCGAGCTTTACCTTTAGAGAACAATAGCAGTTTTGGTTTTTACCAAATTAAAGGACAAACCACTCAAGCTGCGCTAAAGGAAAACGGAAACAGCGATTATGAAATCTTGTTCTCCAACTCATCACAATTCCAAACAGAAGTTCAAAGCGACGGTAGCTTTGGTATTAATTGGTCAAATGGGTCAAATCAAATAGCCCTCAACATACAAACCCAAGAACAGCAACCAATGGAAATGGGTACTGGGTTACAAAACGAATTGGGTTTAGAAGTCATTGATTTATCCCAGGAAAACGGTTCTGTAGCATTAGAAGTTACTGTTCATCGCGAAGCAGCGGTAGATGATTTAGTCATCATGTACAAAATGGAAGCTGACGGTAGTGTTTTAGACCCTCTTACTGGCGAAAAAATTGCCGCTACCAAGGAAAATCAATCCCGCTACTTAGATGCTGCTTTAGCGAATCGAGTAGAAGGATTAAATATTTATACTGAGAATCAAACTCAAACAACGCTATCTAGCGAACTTGAAGGCGGATATATTTACGCACCAATGATGATTTTTGACCCCAACAAGGAAGTAGTTGATAATTTAACTAGTCCCAATACTTGGTCAGAAGAAGTTCAAGTATATTTCTTGGGAACAGAACTTAATGCTGACGGTCAAGACCATGTTCGTTTACTTGGAAACAATCACTTCGGTTTTGAAGATTTATACGGAGGAGGAGATAACGATTTCAACGATTTGATTGTCAAGTTTGATTTGTCTTCGGCTGGCTAAATATAGCTAATTTTACTTAAGTCAATTATTGTCATACTAACAGCAGGTGACAAAATTGATGAAAACAAAGAAACCCAGTTTTTCTAAAAAACTGGGTTTCTCAGTATCTTAAATTCTTGCAAATCAAATTATTATAGGGTAAGTGACGGTCTTTAAAAATGAGAAAACACAATTAAAAAATTTGAAATTACCGTCACGCACCAATTAATTAATCGAAAATTATGATGTAATTATTTAAACTGATTTAATATATATTTTGTTCATTATTAATATAGAAGATGGTGCGTGACGGCAATATTAATCATTTTCGTCGTGTTTTTAAATTATTTTGTGACCGTCACAGCACCCTACAGTAAACATGATTAAATTTGATTGTTTTGATTGATAAAGAAATTGGTGCGTGACGGTATTATCAAACATCTAGTTATGTATGATAATTATTTGCGACCGTCACAGCACCCTACAAATATTAAAAACCCGATTTTTCACAAAAACCAGGTTTTATAAAACTATTTAATTAACCTTATCTATCAAACACCGACTTTAATCCCACCTTCACTAACAAAACTTGAATTTATCAAATCAAAATCATTCCCACGTCCAAAGTATTCCGATAAAGGTTTAATTTCTCTCATCAAGTCAACAAAATTACCAGGAGTCAAAGACTGTGGTCCATCGGAAAGAGCTTTTGCAGGATTGGGATGAACTTCAATCATCAAGGAATCTGTACCAGCAGCAATCGCAGCTTTAGCCATTGTCGGAACAAATTTTGAGTAACCCGTAGCATGACTGGGGTCAATCATAATTGGTAAATGAGTTAGAGTCCGCAATACTGGAACAATCGATAAATCCAAAACGTTGCGAGTGTATTTCTTGTCGAAACTGCGAATTCCTCGCTCGCATAAAATCACGTTAGGATTTCCAGTAGATAAGATATATTCAGCAGCCATCAACCATTCTTCAATAGTTGCAGACATCCCGCGCTTGAGCAAAATCGGCTTACCGGTAGCACCAGCTTTCTTCAATAGTGAGAAATTCTGCATATTTCTAGCACCAATTTGTACCACGTCGGCAATCTCTGCAACTTTTTCTAAATCAGCAGTATCCATTACTTCAGTGATAATTCCCAAACCGGTAGCTTCTCTAGCCTTAGCCAATAAATGCAAAGCGCTTTCACCATGACCCTGGAAAGAATAAGGAGAACTACGAGGTTTATAAGCACCACCTCTAATAAATTGTGCTCCATTAGCTTTAACTACCTTCGCAGTCTCGACAATCATCTCTTCATTCTCAACCGAACAGGGACCAGCGACAACAACCAGAGGATGATTTTGACCGAAAGTTACAGCACCGTAGGGAGTGTGGACAACAACTTCAGAATATTCACCGTTACGGAATTCTAAAGAAGCACGTTTAAAAGGTTGTTCAACTCGGAAAACATCTTCAATAAAAGGACTAATTTGTTGAATATAGCCAAGATTAATATTAGAAGTATCGCTAACTAAACCAATGACAACCTTTTCTCTACCAACTATTTTTTCAACAGTTCCATCATAAACGCTCAATTCATCAATAATCCGCTCAATTTCCTGTTCGGGAGTTCCGGACTGGGTAACAATAATCATTTTTCTTTAATATCCTTGTTTTCATCTGATATTGATTTATAGGGAAAGGGTTTTTTGGTTTATGCAATTGATTAGCACTTGAATAAAATACACCCCTCTACTTGATAAGGGAAGCGGTGAGGTCATGCAATTTTGGATTTTGGATTTACGATTTTAGATTGTCCCCATAAATAAATTTAGGGGCTTGAAACCATTCATAATCCAAAATCTAAAATCTAAAATTATTTCGGTCAATTATATTTAACTTGCTGAATTCTTTTTACCTTTGAGCCAATAGGTTTGCATTTCACCTTTACCCTTAATAGAAGTGACTCCTCTTTCTTCAAATAAAAACTTCTCTTTCAGCAACTCGTAAGTAGCTTCGCTAACATGAATTCGACCGGGATTTCCATGAGATTCCATTCTGCTGGCAATATTTACGGTATCACCCCAAAGGTCATAGGTAAATTTTTTGATACCAATTACTCCTGCAACCACCGCTCCGCTATTAATCCCAATCCGAATTTGAAATTCTTCCCCAGTATCTATATTAAATTGTGCTATCGCATCTAACATATCAATTGCCATACTTGCTATAGCAGCAGCATGGTCTGTTCGGGGATTTGGTAAACCACCGACTACCATGTAAGCATCACCGATAGTTTTGATTTTTTCTAATTGATAGGATTCTGCAATTAAATCAAAACGAGAGAATATTTGGTTGAGTAAATCAACTAATTGTTCCGGTGGAATCCGACCGGATAAATTCGTAAACCCAACAATATCAGCAAACATCACCGTCGCATCGTTATATCCATCAGCAATCATAATATTATCGGTCTTGGTCTTTGTTTTTTTGCTGGGTTGAGATTCCTTGAGTCTTTGAGCAATAGGATGTGGCAGAATATTTAACAATAAGTTTTCTGACTGTGCTTGCTCTAATGCTAATTTCCCTAGAGTATCCTGAATTTTGTTAACTGCTGGACGAAATACCAATATTCCTTCCAATAACAATACTAGTAATATAATTCCCAACAAACCAAGTTCAACTTGTTTTAGTCGATTTACTCCAGCAATAGTTTCCTGGGTATACCAGTTAGAAACATCTTCCAACCCTTGCATTAATATTTTTTCTTCTGCTAATAATTGATTAACAGATGATTCTCCAGATAATCTTCCTCTCCGGGAGCTTCTACCTTCAGTTACAATCTTAGCTGCTGCTTCACGAAATCCAACTCCCGCAGGTTTCATTTCAGCTAATTTATTTTGTAGCTTAACTTTTTGATTTGGAGACAAACCGGGTGTGTTTTGAGTTGCGTTTGCAAGTTTTTCTCCGGAATCTTTCCAATCTATTACTAACTGCTGAAGTTTCTGCAACTGTTGCGGATTTTTTTGAGTTTCAGGTTTTAGCTTTAATAACGCAACAAATTTTATAACTTCCTGACAGAGTGTTTGTCTTTCTTCTATTAAGCTGACAACTTCTAAATTTTTCTGCTGTTGGGATAGCATTCCCTGCACTATTACTTGTCCCGATACAGACAAACATGCAACTAAAGCTAAAGAAACAGTATAAAAAATTGTTAGGTTACGAGTTGAAGTATTTGATATAAGATTTTTCGACATTGTATTTTTGATAAGAGTATTTAAGAGTAATTGGGAATGTAAGTTATTATATTTCGTAAATTTATAAATAAAATCACTATAAGCACTGAAAAATGAGGAAATTACAAATTTATTAAGCTAAAAAAAATAGCAATTACGCCAAACACCACTATAAAAGCAGTGCTTAGCGTATTAAAAATATCTAGAATATTCAGCTTAAATATTAAGACACGGGTTTTATTTTGCTTGGGGAAAAATATAATAGTTAAGCTGCTTGTAAAACAGAAGTATCTTGTCTTTGATTAACAGAATTAGTAGTAATATAATCTCTTCTCTTATCAGAAACAATATCGTAAACAGCTTCCAAAGCAGACTCAATTGAACCCTGCAACCAAGCAGGATATCTAGAACAATGTTCCCCAGCAAATAACAATTGATGTTGTCTTCTAGCTGCTTCTAAATAATTAGAAGTATTAGCAGCTTCATCTTCCCAATGTACCGCACAACCGCCAGCGCTCCATTCATAATTACCCCAAGCAATAGAAGCTGCTTCTACAACCATATTTTCCGATTGCAATTCGGGATGAACTTTACCAACCACATCTTTAACATAATCATGACGCTGTGATTCCGACATCATTCCCATTTTGTCAGCATCATCACCGATTGTGTAGCTAGCTAACATTACACTACCGCTATTAGGAGTAAATTTAACAGAAGGATAATAAGTTTGACGAACACCTTCACCGCTAAAAGAAGCACCACCTTTAATACCTTGCTTTTGCCAAAACGCTTCTTTTGTATGAAAAGCAACTTTAGTAGCGGGACAATAATAGGTATCGTGAATAGAATTTAATTTTCTTTCGTCAAATCCTGCTAATTCCATCTTTCGCATTACAGAAAAAGGAATTGTACATAAAATATAATCACATTTACGAGTATATCTTTCGCCATTTTCAATAATATCAATTTCTGTAAATTCAGGATTAACTCTAACAGAAACTACTTTTTGATTGCACTTAATAGGAGATTTAATAGATTCAACTAAACGGTCGATAATTTGTTTCATTCCACCTTGAAGCTGTAATAAATCCTTACCAGTTTCTACTACAATATCTTCAAAAAACATATCCAAAGCTTTACTGCAACGAGCGCGAAAACCGGGATTTTCTTTAATAAATAATTGTAAATCAATAGATTCTTTATCTTCGCTAAAATAAGGTTCTAAATCTAATCTTTCCAATTCATCCATCAAATGAGATTCGAGGTCATTTTGTAAACCTTCGCGTAAATCACCGGGAGAAATAGTATCAACAATAGTTTTTAACCAAGCAGCAAATAAACGAGTTATTTCGCTGTAACGAGTATCTGTAAAAATTCCTTGATAACGCTGTTGAAATATTCTTGGAGCATCTTTCATTTTAAAGATTTTACCTTCTAAATTAATGAAAGCATTTTGTTCTTCAAATACAGTCATAAACTTACAAAGTTTGTCGCTCAAACCCATCTCTTCAACATAGTGCAAAGTATGCTTGTGGCTGCTAGGAATTCTCATCGCTCCCAACTCTGCGTAAGGTGCGTTATTATCCTTACCAAAGCGATGAGTCCAAACTCTTCCACCAACACGGGAACTACCTTCGATAATCTCTACTTCGTGACCCAAACGTTCTAACTCATAAGCAGCAACCAATCCTGCAATTCCAGCACCTAGAATGGTAATTTTTTTACCAGGTTGCAAGTTGGTCATTTCACACATATCTAGTAAAGTTGAAGTAAGCATTTTTTTAATCCTTGTTCGGTCTGAATTTCCTTTGCGGTGTTTTCCGCTTCTGTTATTTCATACCGGACGAGTTTTTTAATTTATGCATTTTTTTTTGGAAAGGGAAAAGAAGTTAGGGATTGGTAATGGGTAATTGGTAATTGGTAATGGGTAATATAGTGGGAGCATCTTGCTCTTTACCAAAAATATTCAAAAATAACTATAAATTGAAAGTTTAAAATCTTGTAGGGTGTGTGACGGTCATCAAAAATTCACAACTAAAACCAATAAATGAGAAAATACCGTCACGCACCAATTAATCAATATAAAACAAAAAGACTTATCCTCTTGTCTCCTTGTACCCTTGTCTCCCCCAGATATGACTATAGAAAGATAAACGATATCAGTTGTACCTATTCGGAATCATCTTGTAGGATAAACATAGAATTAATCTAATTCGGGGATGATGTAAAGTCCGGTTAATTCGTTATAACAAGCTAAAAGCAAAAAAAATTTTTTTAACCAATTACCTATTACCTATTACCCATTACCCATTACCAACCCTCAAAAATATCATAAGTGTTTAACCGGACATGATATGAAAACTTTAGCAAGTCAGCTTTTACCCTCATCGGTCGATTTTTCGACATTACAGCAAGAGTATTCACCGTTACTAAATCTTGTTAAACTCTTAATTGGTGTGATTCCAAACTGCGACCCTATCTTAGAAATATGGCCGGTTGGTTTTCGTACTTATAATTTGCTGGTTCCCAATCTTTTAAATTTACCGATATCTCTAATCGACAGAAATTCAAACAAAGCACTTCTAGGGTTAGCGATGTATAGCGCTTCTCAAACAGCCCAGTGTGCTTATTGTACTGCTCATTCATGCTCGTTTGCTTTGCGTCGTGGTTTATCACCCGACGTTTTTCGAGGTAATACCAGCCCGAAGCAGAAAGCGGTGATTGCTCTGGGACAAGCTTTATCGGTAATACCAGCAAATGTACCAAATAATCTAATTTCAGAATTGAGAACGTATTTCAACGACTCAGAATTAGAAGAACTTGCTCTGTCTATTGGAATGATGGGGTTTCTGAATAAGTTTATGGATGCTGTGGGTATAGAATTAGAAGCTGATTCAATAAAAGATGTATCCCATATTTTATCTTCTACAGGTTGGACTCCTGGGAAACATCGGGATGAAGATAATTTATTAAATGTTTCACCGAATATAATTATTTCAGACAATTTAAAAACATACCTGCGTGTTTTCTTACAAGCACCGGTCGCTATTTGGATTGAAGGTCAGTGGACAAATGGTATTCCTAGTAATTCTGTTAATGCCCAAGCATATCTCAAAAATGCAGTAGGTCACGATTTTCCACTGTTAAAAAATATTAAATCAGCAAGAGTAGTCCGGGCATTAACCACTATTTTACGCGATAATCTTGATTCTCGTACTAGTGAAATTGGTCTTGAAACAAAAGCATTATGCGGTTTAATATTTGCAGCAACTGTTGAAAATAATTATTTAATTCAAGAGTCTATTACTCTAGCAAAAATATTTAATTCAGAGCTTTCACAAACAAATATTGAAACTATAAAAAATATTGCTAATTTATCTGTACCAGTTGATAAAAATGAATCGGAAAAACAGCTTAATAATACAATTGCTAGTTTAAATTGTTCTCAAAAATCAGCAGCAGCTTTTATCTTTACCAGAGCAATTTCCAGCAGCCCTGCTGATGTCAACGAAACTATTTTAAGCGAAATATCTCCAATTTTATCTCCAACAGAACTAGTAGAAATAACTGTTTGGATATCCATACAGCAATTAATTCATCGTCTGGAAAGATATTATTCATTTGCTAAATAAAAAAGATGAAAACGTGATTTCACATTGAAAGAGACGTAGCAATATTGAACCACATTAGTTTTGAGGGGTTACAATCACTTATTCGTAGGTTGGGTTGAACAGAGTGAAACCCAACATCCTAAATAAAAAAGATGAAAACGTGATTTCACATTGAAAGAGACGTAGCAATGCTACGTCTCTACATAAGTTGTATGTTTACTACAAAGTATAGGTCGATATGAATAAAAAAGACGAAGCAAAAAAGCTCCGTCTTAATAATTTGTTTTATCTTTTATTCCCAATTACCAATTACCAACTACCAATTACCAATTAATTATTCCAAAAACTTCGCTAAAGGAGTACCACCATTTCTTCCCACAGCAGGAATTTCTAATAAATTATCCTCAGCTTGTTGGACACCATTAGATGATGCTCCGGAATCTATAACTACTGAATTTTCATCGTTGGGATGTCCGTTAGGAATAAAAATTTGTGGATGGTCGAAAGGTGCTTGTTGATTGCGAACTCTTTCGTCGGTAAGACTTTTTAGAAAAGCCACTACTTTATCTTTATCATCTTGAGTTAAATTCAATTCCCTGAGTCCACCAAAGTTTCCACCTCGCTTATAAAAATCAACTACTTGCTCTAAAGTCGATTGTCCGCCATTGTGGAAATAGGGAGCGGTTAACTCAACATTACGCAATCCAGGTGTTTTGAACGCACTAGTTGCAACTATATCTTGCGGTGAATCGGGGACAAAAGGTGGTTCTTCACCTAATAAATTCTTAAATTTACCCTCTAAAGCAAGAGTTGCTTCCGAGAATGAATTATCAAACTCATCTTTACCAGCAACACCAGGGTCTTCTCCTGACGGTCTGACACCAATCGCAAAAAATCCAGTATCGATTGCTGGTTGAGGAGGAAATATATCCCGTTCGATACGTCCCTTACTATTAACATTGCTAACCGAAGCAGCAGTTAATTCCGAACCAATATGACAGTTAATACATCCATTTCGTTGGAATAATTGGAATCCCTGAATTTGTTCTGCGGTCATAGCACCTGTATTCCCAGCCAAAAATTCATCAAATGGTGTTTGGTCGGAAATCAAGGTCGATTCATATTCCTGAATTGCTAACCCGAAAAACAATGCAAAGTTATACTCCATCAAAGTATATTCGTTGGTTTTCAAAGGTCGATTCTTAGGTTTACGGAAAAACTTACGTCTACCATTTTTGGGATTAATTCTGATAGCTAAGTTAGAATCCCACCACTTACGTCGAAAAGCATCTTTCACCATCTGCTCGTAAGACTTATTTAATCCCGTGGGAGATTTACTCAAAGCACCCAAAACGCTATCATCGCTAGCTACAACCTGTTTATTCAAAGGAGTAACAGCAAGTAATTTTTTACCGAGCTTTCTACCGAATCGCTTAAAACGTCTTCTTCGCTTTGGTTGTTCTATCGGTTGAATCTTGACAGCATCTGGTTTATTTTGCTTGGTTAATTCCAGACTTTCCTCAGCAGATACTCCTTCAACAGCAGAACCTTTTTCAATCAGCGCTCCTTCTTCAGTGAGTACTTCAACATTCTCCTCGGATTCATCAAGATTAACTACAAATGGTGCGATAACCTCATCATTTTCCGCACCAATTTCAAAAGAATTGAGCGGTGGTCCCACAGCTTGGGAAGCTAAAGAAGAATTTTTGAGTCTGACTCTGACATCTTTAAGTTGTCTTTTGTTGGGAGCTTTCAAAACAAAAGCTCTTTTATCCCTTCTACCTAAAGCATTTACCCCATTAAATATATTTTGCGCTTTTCCATCCCACAAGTTACGGAAATTAAATACCGCATTTATAACGCTCGGAGCATTCCTGCTTGTGACTCTGCGGACATTAACACCATTAACATTAAAAGTTGTATCGTTTAAAGGTGTAGTTATATCTTCAGCGCTACCGGGTTCGACATCAACAAATTTTTTCCTAAATACACCTTGAGAACTTGTGACATCATCCACACTTCTCAAAACGGTAGAAGAACGGTCATCAACATTCTCTAATTGGTGGAATGGAAAATCCCCTGGTTGTAATTGGTAGTTGGGTCCCCCTGCGATATTGAAACTATTATTAGAACCCGGAGTAATTTGGTTCTTTGACCGACTATCAGCACCAGCATTAAAGTGACAGCTAGCACAGGATTGGATACCATCGCTACCAACTTGCATATCCCAAAACAGAGTTTTACCTAGAGCAATTGCAGTGGTTTTATCCTTAATGAAGTTGTCAATATTATCCGGTCTGGGAACGCTCACCGAACTCAGTGGACCAAATGGAGCTAACTGTGCCGAAACCGAGTTACCAGCAAATATAATTATCATTACCAGAGAGGTTATAGCAGTAAGTTTTTTGCTTCTACGAGATAGTTTATTTACCCTCGCAATAGTTAATTTACTGATTCTATTAACCGTAGAAACGGTGATTCTTCGTGTTTTCTTGAACAGCCTTGAAATCATAAAAATAAATAAGAGCGCAGCGAAATTTAATATTGCTTAAAAAACAATCCCTGAATGACTCTATATTATTTTGGGTTATATTTGACAACTTTTATGCAAAATATTCTTTAGCTACAAAATTATTTACAAGCACATAATTTTAGGTCAAATGTCAAAGGTTAAAGGTTAAAAGCGTGATTTATACCCCATAAACTATTTTTTGATTATTTTCAAGGTATTATTTGTTAAAACTTTATTTGTTATATGATTTATGAAATTAATTTATATTATGAGCTTATAAAATATTAATTATTTCGGCTCTTCAGGAGTTTTTCACTATTCCCTATTCTTTTTTTTTCAATCAAAAACCCGGCTTCATCAAAGAAGCCGGGTATATATTAGGTATGTAAAAATTTATAATTTTTAAATTAGCTATCTATTCTATTGCTTTTTCTTACGCTTTCCTAAAGAACCAGCACCTAAAACACCTACAGTTAAAAGACCCAAGATTGAAGCGGGTTCGGGAACAGCTTTTACAAATTTACCACTACCCTTAGCTGCTATTGCATTTACATCGAAACCATCTCGACTAGTACCCGGAACAGGAGATTGGTCAATTACCTTGACATATCTAAATAGTTGATTTGAAAGCTCTGAACCTTCAGCAGCACTGATAGTTGCACCATCAACGCTATTGTAAGCACTACCAGCAATATTTTCGATAACACCTAGAGATACCCATTCTTCTAAATCATTACCAACCAAAACTTCTAAGCGTTCGTCGTGTTGTCCCTGACCACTCTTTTCACCCCAAGTAGTTTCCCATACAGTTATTTCAGGAAAGAAATATTCTCCAAATTCAAAGATAGCTTCTCCACCTAGACCTAAACTGAGAAAGTCTTTATTCTTACTTACTAGAAATTTCTCTTCGCTTTCATGCTTGTTTTGGTCATAAGTATTTAAATAGCTACCCAACGCATTATCAGTATCGGTTCTTCTCTCTCTTTGAGCATCTGTTATTCCGCTACCTTCTGTGTACTCAACAACTCCAGTTGCAAAATTTGTATTTGCAAATGCAGGTGCAGCACCTATACCAATAACTGTGGATACTGTTAATGAAGCAGAAACCGCTATAGACTTTAAAGATACAAAGCTCATTTTTAATTTTTATTCCCTTCTCTTAATTACGCTATTTGTTAACGTGAATTAATACTGGCACAAGGAATATAGGGCTGTGTAGTGCTTTTACAGCATCTTCTAATTCTAAGTATTAAGACTTAAATAATAATTAAATAATGTCATTTTTTTATCCTGACAAATTAAAAGTCTTATACCATCAGATTTTCAGCTAAGACAGTAGAGTGAAACAAGCTGAAATATTCAAAATATTCTAGAAAGGAATGCAAAATCAATATGAAGAGCCATCACTTTAGAGAAGCAAAAATGATGTTTTATCACTTATACAGAAGAATCGTCAGAAAATATTAGGGGCAGACAAAAGCCTGCCCATCCTTAAAAATTTTGAAGTGCATAAACCACAAGGGTTTAGCTTCTTGGGCACACCGACTTTTCCGGTATCAGTGTTATCCTAGTCTTACAACTAGCTCCTCAAGCGTGAATTCCGGCACTCCCTGCCGTACATTGTTTATCATAAGACGAACAGTTGGGATAATATTCCTCCCTCAAAATTTCTTTACACAGGTAGCTTGATAATGGGTAGACTAAATCCTTACAACCTGCAAATGCAGATAACTTCGATGTTCGAGCAAGGACAATCGTTCTTTGCAACCACAAAAGTGCAGGATTGGTTAAAAGAACACAATCAAAATCCTGCTGATTACAATATTACTTTTCATAAAAAACCCGCACCTCCCGGTTCCAAAGAAGTGATGGTTATAGAAATCGAATTGAAACGTAAAGATGGACAACCTGTAGACCCTTGGTTACTTGAACAGATTAATTTGCAAAAATGAAATAATAGGGAATAGGTTCGTAGTTGCGCTTTAGCGCCAAATATGTAGCATAAGTAATGAGTAATTGGTAATTGGTAATTGGTAATTGGTAATTCCTAGTTCCTAAACTTCAAACTTTCCGCAAAATCTAAAATCCAAAATTAATCATGACAGCAACCTTACCTGTCGCAGAGCAAACAGAAATATTTTACAAGAGCGCTGATGGAGAACCAGTAGCTGAAACTTTTGACCATCTTTATGCTTTGTTAACTACCCTTGAAGTTATTAAACAATATCTAGCAAATCGTCAAGCGACAGTTTTAGCCGACCAGTTTTTATATTATTCTCAAGGATTTCCAAAATTACGAGTTGCACCAGATGTAATGGTAATTTTTGATGTCCCTCCTGGAGGAAGAGATAACTATAAATTATGGGAAGAAGGACAAGTTCCCAGCGTAATTTTTGAAATGACTTCCGCAGGAACTCAAGATAAAGACCAGGTATTCAAAAAGATGCTTTACGAACAGCTAGGTGTCAAAGAATACTGGCTTTTCGACCCAAAAGGTGAGTGGATAGAAGAGAAATTACGCGGTTATCGTTTACAGGGAGAAATTTATCAACCTATTACTGATAGTCGTAGCGAACCTTTAGAATTACGCTTGCAAATTGAAGGAAGTATAATTGGTTTTTATCGAGAGGATACCGGAGAGAAACTACTGATACCGGATGAATTCGCTGAAGCTTTACAGCAAGAGGTTGTAGCAAGAAAGCAAGCAGAATCACAAGTAGAACAGGAGCGTCAACGTGCTGAAGAAGCGGAAGCACAGTTAGAACAGTTGAAAGCGAAATTGCGGGAAATGGGTGTTGACAGGCACCCTTAAAAGTTTTTTCTTCAAAAAAACTTTTGAGGGAACCCTTGACCCGGATACTGTAGAAAGCTAGTTTAATTTATAACTATTAGTATAAGTTAAATTACGGAATTGCGTTTGCTATGCTTGAAGGTATTAACAAACGCATTTTAAATTTTAATATCATCATAATGAATAAAAATCGTCCTTGGTTGATTGCATTTTGGTTTTATGTTGGAATATGCGTATCAATATCTATATCAGCTTATTTAAAAATTATTCCGAATGAAATAGAAAGATTTCCATATTACGATACGATTTTACATTTTATATTAATGGGATTTTCAGCTTTTCTGGGACACTTAGCATTTAATAAACGTAAAATAAATATTTTTACTATTCCCCTTCCTTTAGTGCCAATTATTATTAGCATTGTTGTTTTAATAGAAGAATGCTTGCAGATATTTTCACCAAATCGTAGCTTTGATTTAGTTGATTTAGCTGCGGATTTCTTGGGAATTGTTTTCTTTACTTTGCTAGCGGAAAAATGGAAAATTAAGGGAGAAGGAAGGAGAAAATAGAGAGAGGGGGAAGACGGGGAAGACGGGGAGACTTAATAATTTCTAACTTTTAACTCATAACTCCTAACTCCTAACTATTTATTATCTATGCCCAATGCCCAATGCCCTATCCCCAATTCTCAATTCCCCAATTCAGTTAAAATACATGAATGGCAAACAAACACCTAACAATCAAACAACTTACGGTCGTTGTTGGTGGTGGTTTGACTCCGAGGATGGTTAGACATTATCATGCATTGGGGTTATTACCAGAAGCAAAACGTTCCTCCGGTAATTATCGTCTGTATACTGATGCTGACGTGCAACAGTTGAGGCGAATTTTGGCTTTGAAGTCTCAGGGTTTTCAATTAGAAGATATTCGTCAATTACTGGATTCTCAGGAGGTAATGAGTTTTGATGCTTTGGCTTCTCAGTTGCAGCAACAATACCATTCGGTTACGGAACAGTTAGCGAGATTGCGTCAAACAGCTTCAGCTTTAGAAGAATTTTTGCAAAGGGATAAAGTTTCTCAAGATACCCAGTTAAAAGCATTAGAACAATTAAAAAAAATAGAAATAGAATCGGCTTTTGGATTGGAGAATTTAGAAAAACTTTGGGATAATTTGGATGCTGAACGTAATATTCAACCCGAAGATTTTAGCGAGTCGTTGCAAAAAATATTGCCGGATTTATCCAAAAAAAACGAAATAGAAAAGGATTTATTATCTAAGCTGGTGTTTGCTTGTGGTGATGTGAGCTTAGTTGATTTTGTGAGGTTGAGCAAAGATGCAATAGTTGCAGCGAGACATAATCTTGAAGACGATTGTCAGATTGTCGCTGATGTTTCTCCAGTTTCTGCATCGCTCGACCATACAAGAATCGCCCATTTAGGTGCGACAGTCAAAACTTTAATTGACGACCCCCATATTAATAGCGTGGATGAAGCGGAAAAAAAATTTGGACAAGATAGAGAATGTCTGGAAAAATTAAAAAAGTTAAAACCGGGATGTATTTTAGTAATTGGTTATGCCCCCTCGGTGTTAATGTCAGCGTTGAAACTTATAGAAGAACAAAAATTAGAACCATCTTTAATTATAGGAATGCCCATCGGTTTTAATCACGCTCCTGCTGTAAAACGTCGTTTAATGTATTCAAATACCGAGTATATTACCACCATAGGAACCCTTGGTGGAGGATTATTAGCAGCTGTAGCTTTAAATGCTTTGGTCGGTTCGCTAATTGAAAAACCCGATTGTCATTGTTATTTGAAGCATAGGGAGTAGGTAAGTAAGTTGGTGTTAAAAAATCAAGGTATGTCATTGCGAGGGTCACTACGTGAAACGAAGTATTCACCGAAGGTGTGGATCATCGCAAGGTTTTGAAGGTAGTTTACATTTTGTTACATAGTCATGTTTATTTGTGCCGACCTACTTAACAGGGAACAGTTATCAGCTTAGAAACCGTATTTCTTGTAAATAATTCAACGAAATAATTATATTGTGATGAAAAGAAACCCGGTTTTTCATTAAAGTACAATATTTAAAATCTAAAATCTAAAATCCAAAATCTAAAATCGAATGACTAATCAAGATTGGCTGATAACAGACGATGGAAGTTGTGAAGCGAGGGAAATTATTGAGCAAGATGAATTATCCGTAAGTTTATATCGTTTATTCCGATTTTTGACTGATTTAGAAGATATTCTGCAAAACATTAGCGATGATACACAACGACTTGAAAAAATTCGTCCTATAGTACGTCGCTTGCTCAATAGTTCGGAATGGCTGCATTATGAATATCTAGAACCGGATGCAGATACTGGTTGGTCTGTGACGACTCTTTATGATGAACCGGATTTTCCACTGACGGTGCAAACGGTAGCTTGGGTACCTGGTTCTGTTTCACCGATTCATAATCATGCTACTTGGGGAGTTGTTGCTATCTTGAGTGGAGAAGAAAAAAATACCCTTTGGAAGAAACAAAATTCAGATGATAAACGAATTGAAAAAGCCGGTGAATTAATTCTTTCTCCAGGGGATATTATTAGTTTTACCCCAGATGCTATTCATAACATAGAAGTCATAGGTAATGAACCAACGGTCAGCTTTAACTTATATGGGGAAACCAACTACGACCAACGTTTTGAATTTGACCCAATAAACTATACGGCAGCTAATTTTTAAGGTATAGTTTCTCTGTTAAAAAAATGAATCCATTTTGACCTTTGTTTTGTATATCTATTGGATTCAAATTTGCTAGTAGAGGAGAAACAGACATGAAAGTTAATTATTTGGCTACGCTGACAGCAGTCTCTCTGCTGAGTTTAGGAATTGTAATTGGTTGTAGTAACCCTTGTGCTGGTAAAACTACCGATAGTCCAGAAACAACAGACCAAGTAGACCCTTGTGCTGGTAAGAATCCCTGTGCTAGTAAAGACCCCTGCGCTGGGAAAAATCCTTGTGCTGCTAAAGAAAAGCAATAATGCAATCTAGACAGATAGTAATGTAGAGACGTTGTGATGCAACGTCTCCTGATGTTGATGAATTAGACTTGCAAATCCTGCATAGCTAAACGAATCTGCTGCATTCTTGTCCGATTTACTCCTAAGTCAGATTCTCCCACGCGAGATGCTGAACGGATATGAATTACGTTTTCATCTTTCGGGAAATAAAATTCTACATCGTCAATAAATTTGAAAATTCTGCTTTTAGAAAGAGCGTGAATATAATTATCGGTTTCTTCTACAACTTCTGTACGAGGGACAACTGTAAGAACTTTGAGTAAAGTTTCTTTGGCTTTGTCGCGGTCTACACGATAGGGAATCGGTTCAATTGCGTGCTTTTCGTCACCGTTTTGACTGACAACGCAATTCGGGGAAGAAGGACAGGGAGCAAGGTGATTTTCGGTAACTCCTAAATTGGAAGACTCAGCCAAAGTTGGTTGGGGGAAGATAAAAATACTAATTGAACTTAGAAAGAGAATAAAAACAAAAGCAATCAACCGAGATATTAATGACATAAAAACTCCTCAAGGTTTGAATCGGGTTTACCTTGATTATTTTCGGTCATTTTGGCTGTTTGATGAAAATGTCTTCTATTTCCATCTTTCTCAGTTAACTATTAATTATTTTTTGTTTTATTCAATTCAAAGAATTTGACAAACTATTTTTATATAACCCAAACTTAATCGTATTCTTTAAAAGATTAATCTTTTATATTCATATATCGTTACAGTCGCTTTACATTCGTTTACAAAGCCATGATTATTGACTCTATTCTCAATTAGCTCACGAGATTACAAGGCTTTGCGCCAAAACGT
>JBCBHT010000117.1:0-20800 GCA_038525335.1 Cyanobacteria bacterium J06621_15
GTTCTTTGATGAGAATTTTACCTATAGCTTACTATTATCAAACATTAGCTTTTCCAGAACTTATTTCTCGCACTCACCAAGTTTCTTGCATTACCCACGCGCATCTCAGGTCACAGATGGCTTGCGGAATTTACATAAGTATCGCAATTTCTCTACTAGAAGGAGAAAAGCCACAAGCAGCTTATGAACAAGGATTAGAAAAAATTAAACCAATTTATTCACAGCCAGAATACACTGCTGAAACGTCACATTTTGATAGAGTATTTAGCGGTCAAATTAGAGAATTATCTATAGATGAAATTGAGTCTGGTGGTTATGTAATACATACACTTGAAGCGTCTCTATGGTGTCTGTTAAACAGTTCATCTTACTCCGAAGCAGTATTAAAAGCCGTGAATTTGGGAGGAGACACCGATACAACAGCAGCCGTGACGGGTGGTTTAGCTGGAATTTATTACGGTATCGAAAATATTCCTCAAGAATGGATTAATAAAATTGCCCGCAAACAAGACATTATAGACTTAGCTGCGCGTTTTGATACTGCGGTTTTTAAACAGGAGTAGTAAGTAGCAAGTAGTAAGTAGTAAGTAGCAAGTAGCAAGTAGTAAGTAGTAAGTAGCAAGTAGTAAGTATAGGATTACTATTTGATTTTTGTTAGCGGAGCGTGTCCGAAGGACATAGCATACGTAGGGTGTGTTGTCGCGTTAGCGGAGCGTGACGTTAGTCATAGCGCAACGCACCATTATATATAGGTTTCGGTGCGTTAGACTAGCGTCGTAACGCACCCTACAAATACCTAATTTTTCATGTCCTATCGGACACGCTGCGCTAACAATATTCAAATCGGATTGCTATAGTAAGTAGCAAGTAGCAAGTAGTAAGTCAAAGGATAATTATTTTTCTTGTTTCCAATTACCTGTTACCAATTACCAATTATCAATTACCAATTACCTGTTCGCTGATAATTGATAACTGCTCACTGTTCACTGCTCACTGCTCACTGTTCACTGCTCACTGCTAACTGACTTGCTGTGCAATCCACTGTAAATAAGGTTGATGACCTTTCAAAATGGGTAGAGCAATAATCTCGGGTACTTCGTAGGAATGAAGTTCGAGTATTTTTGCTTCTAAGGTAGGAAATCTAGTTAAATCGGTTTTAATAAAAAGCTGCCATTCTTGGTCTTTGTTAACTTTCCCTTGCCAAGTGTAAATTGAGTTTATGGCAGAAAAACTAACGCAAGCAGCGAGCTTAGCCTCCACTAAGACATTAGCAATTTTTTCTGCTTCTTCTTGAGAACCAGTTGTAACCAACACTATACCGTAGTCGGTATTATCCATGAAGTTAGAAAAAGTAGATGGACACTAGTAAAAATAATCCTTTTTTCGATAGTGCTAATTCAGAATTTGCTAATTACAGATTAAAAATCAAATTAAAAAATCAAATTAACAATATCGTTATGACAAGCAATAATCCTTAACACGGGATTTAGCTTTTTTCAATTTCAAAGTGACAGTTAATCAAACGGAAGATAATGAATATACTTGCCCATCGATTAATAATCTGGTGATACCTTTAGCCTGCAATTGATAACGAGCTTTGTGCAACACCTTACTGTCGGGTACTTTGATGACGCGATCGCGTTTTGAGGAAAAGCGTTTTGCGACTCGATGGTTATCGAAGACGGGTAAAGTTGTCTCCTGAGTTTCTGGACTGGGGATTTCTCCTAAGTCACTAAATTCTCTGAGCGGACGAGTGATTAGTTCTGCGGCTCTGTCAATGACTATGTAGCAGGTTCTAGGCAAAGGAGCAGCGGATAAAGGTAGAACTTGAACTAAGGGTTCATTAGACCTTGTTCTAGGAATAAAACGAGTGGGTGGCTCGAAATCGTCTTCCTCGTCATCATCAAAATCGTCATCTTCGAGTAAATCGTCCAAATCTTCCAAGTCATCGGAATCATCAATTTCCTCACCAAACATTTCCGCTATGACTCTGGCTTCAGTGCGGTCATTATCTAATAGCGGACTAGGAATATTTTTAAGTTGAGGGGGACTAGGAATGCTTTTTACTTCTTTTTGTCTTTCCTCCAACAGTTCCAATTGTTCGGCTACTGGGAAAGGCTTTTGAGTCGGAACCGAGCTAGGAGCAGAAGAACGTCGTTTTACCCTTCTGGGTGCTTCAGTTGTCTTATTAACCTTTCGCAGTATAGGTTGTTTGGTGACGACAACTTTCTCTTTCTCTTTTTCTTCTTCTGGTTCTTGGTCTTGGTCTTCTTTATCTTCGTTTAGTTCCTGCTCTTCTTCCTCAGCATCTGTTTCTTCAACTTCAGATTCAGAAGTATCCTCTTCACTTTCTGCATTAGCATCATCAAAAGAAGGGATATTCTCATAGCTGACTTGTGCCCTACCTTCAGGGGTTCTAGCAGCACGCTTCAAAGAAACTAAGTACTCATACTCATCTTCAGGTAAAGTACTTTTGAGTAAGCGACTAATAGTAGAGTTACTTACACCGTAGCGCTCTGCCAAAGTAGAAGTAGTTTCGGCACTTTCCCGATACAACTTGAGAATTTCTTTTTTGTCAGATTCTGTCAGTTTTCTCACGATAAATGTAGACCCCCAACTTTGTTTTTCTAAGTTCGTTTGCGTCCGCGTTCTCGTCGCGAGCGATTAGATGAAGCTTCATGTTCGAGGGCTGCGCCCATACCAAATAAAACTCCACTTAACACCCAGCACACTTCTAATACGTCTCCACTTTGATAATTACTGGGAACTCTATTAGCCCATTTAAACCATATATCTGCAATGTAAAGCGAAAACGTCGCCACTGCAATCATTTGCCAAGGTAAAGAAGAACGTCCTCCCCAGAAAGCGAGTAGTAAACTAGTAGCAATAATTAATAGTAATACGTCACTGACTACGTAAAACCAATTTAAAAAAGTGCCTACTTGTTCTTTCAAACCAGAAGCCACTTCTGTTGCAGCTACGGTAGCAGTGGGATCTGGTTGACTAATCAACCATGCCAAAGCACTACCAAAGGCAGCGATGGCTAATACAATTATCCACTGCCAAGCTTCTAAATTGATTCGTCTGGAAGCTACTGCTAAAATCATGCCGATACCGACAAATAAATAAGTCACCACAAAAAATATGTCGCCAACAGAGGGGAACGGTTCCTCTCCTAAAATGATTTCGGTATAACCAAAAAATATCCCTCCTAAAAAATAAGAAAGCATACCAATACCAAATAGCAGCCAAACAATTCTGCCGCTGACAATTTGGCGACTGCGCCAATTTCTTAAGCATAGAATCCCTGCACCCAAGTAAGCTAACGCTTCAAAAATATTTGTTCCAATCACGTACCATTCAGCACGTTTTGCTATACCATCTGCATTGGGAATCTTGGCACTAAAAAGTAGAAAATACAGTAGTGCTAAAACACCCCAACCAATACTAGCTAACATAATGGCTTGAGTGTTAAACAACGACTTTGAACCAGAAGACTTCTTGTAAATACTGCTCATTTATAATTTACCGTGTTTATGCATTTAGCTTCATAATGCGTACTTGTAGATTGTGTAAGTCAAACAAACCCCGTATCGTGACGAGGTGTGTTTAAGACTACAAACCTACACAATATTAACTGCATAAAAATGCTTATGTGCTAATGCCACAGTTTACTCAGTGAAGAATCTTTTAGCCAATTCATAAATATGGTTCTTTCCGGTACAGACATATCTTGTAAAGTGTCCATTACCTGATGAGCAAAACTAGAACTACCGAAATAAGCTTTACCAAGTCGATGCAAGTCTTCAAGGAATACGGTTACATAATCTTCTTGCCAAAAGGGGATTTCAATAGGTTCTAAAGGATTAATCTCTAATAAGTAGTCAATCGCATTTGGTGAAGAAGCTGCGGGAAATTGCCATCGACTCAAAATATTTGAAATTTCTTTCTTAAATGAACTCGCTTGCTTGGCACCAAGAAATTCTTCAATATCCATATACACTGCTTGTAGCAGCAGAATGCTAGCAACTGTCAAAATCTTATTATTGCCTTGAGTACTTGCTTCAGAGTCAAACTGGTCTAAACGAATTTTTCCCCAAACGCTAAAACGTTCATCTTCCTGCAATAACACGCAGGCTTTGCCTCGATTATCCGTCAACTCTCGCCATAAAGCCATGGCTTTTTCTTCTTCACTGGCTTTAAACAAGCTAATCAACCGAAAAGTTTGTCCTTGATAATGAAGAACCGGCACCTGTTGGTCGCGCTTAGGGTGTACGATACTTGATATTTCAACGTCTTGTCGCTTCAAAATAAACATGAAATTTTCAGATAACTCCTCACCGAGGCATTTTTTATATATGTATGGTTTTTATGTACCGCGATATAATAACTCTGCTATACTAACCAACGCTTTGTAATAATTGACAGGTACTCTCAAAAGTTTTCCCATCTGAAAAAACTTTTAAGGGAACCCTTGACACTTTAAGTTACGACAACACAATATACCTGAGTTATACCCTTTATGTCCGGATTTTTATGTAACTTCATAGTCAATCAAATGACATTTTATCTCGATTTTTCTAAAAAATCATTATTTTGATTGCTCTTTTATCAAGTAAATGTTATAATACATGAGCTAACTTTGATAGTAAGTTAGTTCAGAATTGTTTGGGTGCGTAGCTCAGCTGGATAGAGCAACTGCCTTCTAAGCAGTCGGTCGCAGGTTCGAGTCCTGCCGCACCCGTTTTTACAGTTAACAGTTATTCAGTAACCAGTTATCAAATTATTACTGTTTGCAGTAAACGATTTGTCGCTTTACTAAAAATTTTTAGTTAGCATTTAATCGTTACGCTTCATTTGAATAGGGCTGGATGCAGTTTTAGCGCAATCCAAAATTAGAAGCTAGTTTTAGCAGTCAATTTGGGTATATTGAATAATGAATATTGTATTGAGTTGCGATAATGCCTGCTAATTTTATCCAAAGGTTATTTCCTAAAGCTGTTTTTGAGAGTTGCTCGCAATCAAAAAATAAATCTTCTCTGACACGAAAGATTCTTTACTCATAAAGGAACAATCTACTGCGATTCTGAATTGGGGAAAGGTACTAAGTTTACTATTGAGATTCCGATTCGTCAGTGATTTTTTATTGTATAGCTGAAATTATTTATCTAATTAGAATTCGAGAATTTAATGCTTTTAATCATTTTATCAAGTACCTCTCTGTTTCTTTGATAGTTTTGACTTTTCACTTGATAAGTAACTACGACCAAAGTTTTATCATTGAAATCAATCATATATTTATAAGCACGTATTCCTTTGGGTAAAAGTGCTAAACCTGTAGATTCAGTTTCGATTACTACAGCACGACGATTATTTACTATTGTTTCTTGACGAGAAATTTCCCGCAAACCTTGACTTCGTGCTTTTAAAATTCGTTCAAATGGAACTTTTTCTAAGTCAAAATATATTGCTTCATCAAAATCTTCGCTTCTTTCTCGCAGTTGAATCGAGCGAAAATCAAATATCTGACATTTCTTAACAACATCCCCAGAATTAGTTTGCCATCCCACTGGATAATTAACCGTATAGCCTATCGCTTCATTCTTACAAGTTTGTCCTAAATTAATTGGAACATCATCAGCTTGTTTTTGTGGTGATTGAGCATCAGGTTTAACCACATATTCATTAGCAACACCAGGTAGTTGTTTTATTTGACATAAAGCGGCTGCTATTTGTCCTCTTGTAACAAGTTGGGATGGGCTAATTAATCGTTTCTTGAATCTAGGTTTGGGAGAGGTGATGAGAATACCTTGTTGTGTAGCTGCTGCAATTAGTCCTCTTGCATATTCTGGTATCTGATTTGCATCATCATAAATAGCATTCAAAATTTGGTTTGGGAAAGAAGGAACTGAATAGTTTAAACCAGTTGCTAAAGCTGCAAATGCTTCTACACGAGAAATTTTTTGACTGGGATTAAAAAGTTGATTGGGATAACCAGAAAGAAATCGTTTTGTATAAGCATTAATAATAGCTGCTTTAGCCCAATGATTAGACGAAACATCATTAAAATTCATCGCTGGACGAGTTGCTCGAATATAAGGAAATGCTTTTGTAAGCATCGTCGCATATTCAGCACGGTTGATTATATTATTAGGTCGAAAAATATCGCTTGAATATCCCGATAAAATTCCCTGTTCGCTTAGATTTTGAATGCATTCTTCTGCCCAATGACCGTTAATATCAGAATAATTTTGAGCGTTAGCTGGGCGATTTATGCTAAAAGAAATTACGCTACTATATATTCCTATCGAGCAATAATAAAAAACCTGTTTTAATCTTTTATAAAAGTTATTTTTTAACTTGTTCATAATAATTTTTAGCGCATTTAATACGTATTGATAATTTAGCTATTTAATTTTTTCATCATATTGACAATTGAACATCTAACTATTGAATTAAATTTGAATTATCAGCTGTACCTCCGAAGATAAAAGTTTATATGTTGTGAAATAAAAAATATTTATAAGTACTAACTCACGATAATAAATAACTTTACTTTAGCTTTTAGTTGCTCTGAATTTTCTGATTTTAAGAATTGTTATGTGGGCAACACAAATATAAACAGCTATAATGAATAATACATAAAAAAATTCATTATTCAATTTTGAGGTGTCTTATGGTTCTACAGACCCGTAAATCATTACCTACAAAACCCGGTTATTTGCTGTTCAACTCCAAAGAAATCCAATCGAACGTTCTCAACTTCTACCTCCGGGTATGGAAAGAGTACGGAGATATTGTACGGTTGCCAATATTGCCAAATTACTCGATTTATATGCTTGCTTATCCAAGCTATGCAGAACATGTGTTGTCTACTCACCAAGAACTTTATGCAAAATCCGACATCATAAATAAGCCATTTAACTTAATGGCAGGTGAAAATATTTTTACTAGCGAAGGTGATTTCTGGCTCAAGCATCGTCGATTAATGCAGCCAGCTTTTCATATGAAGCAGTTAGCAAATTTGGCTAATATAATGGTTAGCTGCACGGAATCTTTTTTGCAAGAATGGGAAGAGAAACCCGACGGTGAAGTAATTGATATTGAACAAGAAACTTTACGTTTGACCTTAAATATTGCCGGACAAACTCTATTTAGTAAAGATATTAGTAATGAAAACAGTGTATTAGGTAAAGCTTTTCGTGCTGCTTTTGATTTTTTAGATTATAGAATCAATGCTGCATGGAAGGAACCGATGTGGATACCAACACCTCGAAATCAGCGTTTTATAAAAGCAAAGCAAACGGTAGATGATTTAGTTTTAGATATTATCAATTATCGTCGCAAAAATCCTGTTGACAATAGCGATTTATTATCAATGTTAATGTCAGCACAAGACGAAGAAACTGGGGAGGTAATGAGCGATAAACAACTACTTTCGGAAGCAAAAACTTTATTAATTGCAGGACATGAAACTGTAGCATCTAGTTTAACTTGGACTTGGTATTTATTAGCAAAAAATCCAGATATAGCCGAAAAACTACAGTTAGAATTGCAAGAAGTTTTGAATGGGAGCAGTCCCAATTTAGAGAAATTATCCAAACTTGGATATACTCGGAGAATATTTGACGAAACCTTACGTTTATACCCTCCAGTTTGGGGAATACTCAGACATCTCAAGCAAGATGACGAAATTGACGGTTATTCGATTCCCAAAGGTTCACTCGTTACCACTCCAGCATTTATGATTCATCGTCACCCAGAATTTTGGGAGAACCCCGATAAATTTAATCCAGATAACTTTTTACCAGAGAAAGCAAATCAAAGACCAAAATTTGCTTATTTCCCCTTCGGTGCTGGAAAAAGAATTTGTATCGGTCAAAACTTTGCGTTAATGGAAGCGACAATTATTATTGCTTTGATAAGTCAGCGATTTAAGCTAGAGTTATTACCAAATCAAAACATAGAAATCGACCCAACTTTTACATTACGTCCTAAAAATGGAATAAAAGTAAAAGTATGGAAACGAAATTAACTTAGAATGCAAAGACTCGACCCAGAAAAAAGAGCAGCAATATTAAATGCAGCTAAACAGCGTCTCCGCAAATACGGAATTCAAAAAACAAAAATGCAAGAAATTGCTGAAGATGTTGGTATTGCTGTGGGGACGCTGTATTTATATTTTAAGAACAAGAATGACATTTTAGTTGCTAGCATTGAAGCTTATGGACAACAACATATAGTCTATGCAGAAGAAATTTTAAATTCTGAAAAATCTCCGCAAGAAAAACTCAAATCTTATATAATTAATCGCTTTCGTGTAACTGAAGACATTAACAATAGTGGTTCTCATGCAGCCGAATTAGTTCGTGCTGTAATGAAACGAAAACCAGATTTAGTAGAAGAGCAGAGTAATTGGACAAGAAAAAATGTGTCAATAATTTTGAGAGAAGGAGTTGAAAAGAATTTATTTTGTATAGATAATTTAGAGCGAGATGTAGAAGTATTTTTATATTCTATTGGTTACTTTTTTCCATTTGCGACCACAAAACAATATTATCAGATAGAAGAAAAAGATTTAGTTACGGTGATTGACTGGTTTATTGAAAAGTGGTCATGTTGATTAATTTAATTTTGTTTGAGTTGAATTCAAATTTTGATAAATTGCCCGTATTTAATTTTTTATCAAAACTGGGAATAATAAACTCAAACATCATATTATTTCCAAGATGACTGCAATTAATACATCTGTAAACAGAAATCTTTTACAAAATCGCTTATCTATAATCAGTGGTGATTTAATTACTCAGTCTGTGGATGCGATAGTTAATCCTACTAACAACGTTCTCATCGCTGCGGGATTGTGTAGTAGTATTCATCGTGCAGCAGGTGAAAATTTAAGAAGGGCTGTTAGTGGTGTTAAATGGTTAGATACTAGTAAAGCTATAATTACTCCTGGTTTTCGTCTTCTATCATCTCATGTGATTCATACCTGTGCCCCTATTTGGCAAAAAGAACGTAGTCAAGAGTCGGGGGAAGAATTACGAATTTGTTATCGCAACTGCTTGGAAATTGCAGCAGAAAATAAAATTAAGAGTTTAGCATTTCCCTGTATTGGAACTAGGTTACGGGGATTTCCCAAGGATTGGGCTGCGAGAATTGCTTTAAAGGAAATTATTTCATATTTAGCAGATAATTCTTTACCGATACAGGTGAAGATAGTTTGTTATCAATCGGAAGATTATCAAGAATATCTTGCTCAACTAAATCATCCTCAAATCACGGAATTGATTCAAAATTCATTTTCAGCGATTAATAATCAAATAAAAAATCAAATTCAAAATCAATCATCGAACCAAACTACAAATCTAAAGTTTCAACACATTGCTAGAGAATTATCAATTCAGATAGGAAACCTATCAAAAATCGCTGTAATTGGTAGCACATCATTTTGGGGAGATACCAGCGAAGCTATTTGTAAAGCTACTGGAAAACATTTAGCGAAAATCGATAATTTAGTAATGTTGACTGGGGGAGTTTCCGGGATACCAGAAGCAGTTTCTCGCAGCTTTTCAAATAATAGGGTGTTTCACGTTCAACCCCAGGGTTCTCAACCTTGGGATTATGGTACTAACCTTTATGGTGGTGTCGGATATAGAGAACGTCGAGAAATTTTAGCCAGAATGGCTAGGGTATATTTATTGATAGAAGGAGGACCCGGTTCGGAACATGAAGCAAGACGTGCTGTAGAAATGGGTGCTGTAGTTATTCCGGTGGGAAGAACTGGTGGTTTTGCTGAAAAACTTTATGCTGAAATTGAATGTCCCGATTATATACCGTTGGAGTTATGGGAAAAGTTGGGACGACAAGAAGAAAATCCAGAAGAAGTCGGAATTGCAATTACACAAATTGTTTTGAAAGTTTTGGAATTTTTGGGTGAAGAAGAAGATTTACCAAAACTAGGAATATTAAATAGGAAAACACCACCAACTGTTTTAATTGTTGATGATTCAATTACGGTTCGAGAGTTATTATCGATGACTTTTTTCAAAGCTGGTTATTATGTGAACACAGCCAGAGATGGACAAGAAGCATTAGAGAAATTACAGCAAGGAATTGACTGTGATGTAATTTGGTGTGATATCGAAATGCCAAGAATGAATGGTTTTGAACTACGAGAGCAATTGAAAAAAGATTCTCGATTGAAAGATATTCCTTTTGTCATCATGACTTCTAGAGGTGCTAGTAGAATGAGAAATAAATTTATAGAGTCTTTAGATATTCAAGGATATTTCACTAAACCTTATATTGAAGAAAAAATTTTAGAATGTACAGATTTGCTCTTGAATCGGTTGAAATAAAAACTGTTCCGACAGCGGAATAGTACTAATGGCTTGATATTTGCTGGTTATACACGACTGTTCCGATAGCGGAATAGTACTGATAGTTTGATATTTGCTGGTTATACACAACTGTTCCGACAGCGGAATAGTACTAATGGCTTGATATTTGCTGGTTATACACGACTGTTCCGACAGCGGAATGGTATTAGTAACCTGATATTTACCGGTTATACACAACTGTTCCGCTATCGGAACAGTACTACTAACTTGATATTTGCTGCAATAATAATTAATTTTGTGAAGCTTGTCTTACCTCATCAACAGTTAATCCTAAAGCTTGAGCTATCTGTTCCACAGTCAAACCAGCAGCTAACATAGGTGGTACAGCTTGTAGCTTTCCTAACCGTTCTCCTTCTGTTTTTCCTTTGAGTTCTCCTTCTTCAAATGCTTGCTGATATACTCGTGTTTTCTTTAAATCGCTTAGTCCAAACATTTCTTGTATCTCCTTTATATTCATGTTAGGTAATTTGTAAATCAAAATCGTCTCAATTAATTGTAATAATTGTTGCTGTTGCTTTATTGATTCAATTTCCTGATTGGTTCTAGAAATTAACTCTCTGGCTTCTTGTACGGCTTTATCTTCGCTTTCTATGATTAATTTAATGGTAGCAATTCCAATTGGTAGAGATGCATTTTCTCCTAACTCATCTAAATAGATACGAGTAACTCTACCGGATGCAAAAGATTCGCGGTAATGTTTGATTGATGCTGTATCAATACTCCGAGTAGGATAAATAACTACAGCAAACCAGTCATTTTCCGGTTTATTTTGGCGTAAGTATAAGTTAACTTCTGTGAATAATCGCGAATAAATTTCTGAGTCTGCTTGAAATTGATTTTCGACAAAGTAAATAGGCTTTTCCTGTTGGTCTGGGAGAAATACACCATCTATTCGGAAAGCTGTTTGTTTAATTTCAACTGATGAGAATTGATAACCCCTAGCAGTTACGCTAGGATTACTAATTAATTCAAAGAATATGTCGGGAAATTCTTGAAAAAGACGGTAGAAAATAGTGTCAGTTTTCACTTATTGGATTATTAAAAGGTAGAATACTATGAAATTATCATGTTTAGATAATTGATAGTTTCTAAAATTAAATATTCGCAATATTTTATAGAGTTATGAATCGAGAAGAAGTTGAAATAAGATACGCTGCTGGAGAAAGAAATTTTCGAGGAATTTATTTTGATGATGCTGATTTATTTCAAATAAATTTAAGTGGAGCAAATCTTGAAGAAAGTAGAATGGATGAAATTTATCTAGAATCAGCTAATTTAAGCGGGGCTAAGCTTATTAATGCCCATATGTCTATGATTATATTAGAAGAAGCTGACTTGAGTAATGCTGATTTGAATAATGCTAATTTGATGCGAGGTATTCTCGTAAATATTAATCTTAGTGGAGCCAATTTAAAAGGAGCTAATTTGACTGGTACTGATTTAAGGAATGCTAACTTAAGTAATTGTAATTTAATGGATGCTAATTTCGATGGTGCTTTTATGGAAGGTGTTAATTTAGATAACTCTATATTTTGTAGAACTACAATGTCGGATGGAAGTATTAGAAATGATAATTGTCAAGATAACTGACAAAACTGAATTAAAACAGAAAACTTTATCCTGTAGATTTAAATTGAAAAATAGCTTTTAATTTCTCTTATTATTTTATGAGAGCGTGGTAAAGTTCTCAATTTTGCTGGAGATTTAACTAAAGGTAGCGCTATTACAAAAGAATTTTGATAAACCTGTTGTCATGTTAGGTCTAACTCATATCTTGCAGCATTGGCTTTATTCCCGGTTTCTCTCGGTTAGATAACGAGATAATTGTATTTTCACCACTAGAACCGGGTTTCTTCGGGCTAATTGCGAATGGTGCTGTTCGGTTAGGTCTAATAAACCCATTAGAATTCATGGGACAAAGCACTAGGTCACTAGGTCTATCTTTATTTATAATCCGGCTTTATCTCTATAAAAAATAAAGATAAGCTTTACTTATATTAAATAAATAATTTTTATATTTTATAGGTATTTACATTTATTTGTCTTATAGATAAACTACTGGTATAGCTGAAAAGTGAAAGACATTTAAATACATTTGGATACAGTCATGTTTAATTCAATCAAACCCGCTCCTGAGCAAACTTTTAACTCAATTAATTTTCAAATTCCTTCGTTCAGAGGGTTATATCCGATACGTCAATGGCTGAACAACCATGAAATAAACAATCCAGTATTGGCTCATTTTCTTTGTCGGATGATTCCTACACAGTGTCCTTTTGAGCGAGATATTTGTTTATTTGGTCGGACTATTGTGAGTATTCCACCCTTATGTAAACTTAATCCCCTCTATGAGGAAGTAGTTGGTTTGCGTTTTCGAGCGCTTTGTTATTTAGCTGATGAATGTGGTGAAGATGTAGGCTGTTATTGCTGAGATTAGAATATTTAATTAAATAATAGGTAATTCAACATCGCGAATGACACAAAAAATTGTCAAAATCAACTCTTTTTCTCAGTCTTACCTCTTCCACTCTTATCTTGAGGCTGAAAATAGAGAATTACCGGAATATGCTTGATTCTGAAATCTTCACCAGAACCTTCATGTTTATGGGTTGAGAAGAAAGAAAGTTCTCTATTTTCACAAGCTTCATAACTATAATCTGTCAATTCTTTGCTCGACAGATAATCTTTCCACTTTTGAATAATTGCACTAGCATTTTTCTGACGAATATAGATAAAAATTCCACCATCTCTTTGATTGGAATCACCAGTGGAATATCGAGTAGTTAATTGTAGAAAACCTTCCCATAAGTAACTATAGGAGCTATGAATCTTAGCTTCTCCAATCCAAACAAAATTACCTTTTTTAACTAAAAGGTCAGCATGACCGCCAAATTTTGTGTCGTGGGAAGCATCGTATCCCAAACGTCGCAATTGGTCTCTAATATCTATTGTTAATCTATCTTCGCTATCCCTTTGACGCAGTTCTGGATTTTCTTGAATTTGATAGATTATTTCGTCGATATCATCGTAAAGTATTTCAATGAATTTATTATAATCAGTAGCTATAAATCTGGATGGAAAACGACCCAATCCAGGTATGAACTGTTCTAAATTCTGTAGCTCTCGTAAACTTAAGTTTTCAATATCCATTGTGATTAAGCAAGGTTTTTTACTACAGAACTTGGTTGAAAGTATATAAAAACTTTGTCTTCAAAATTACGGATTAATTTACCTGTTTCTGGATGCAGAAGCTGTCCGGTTTCACGAGCTTCAATCATTTCTTCATCAGAAATATCAAAATAATTGTCGTTCTCTATTAATTCAAACTTTGCTTCCAGTAAATGGGTTCTTTCACCGCATAAATATTGAATTGCAGCTAATAAATCTTGATTATCGTAAACTGTTCCTACGACTTTTCGTAAACTACCATATGTAATATGCGACAGATTTTGGAAATTATTACGAATTAGATAATCAAGTATTGCTACACAAATTTGTGACTGAGGTTGTTGCAACCAGTCTTGATGAATTTGTTCTACAATTTGTTGCTTGCTAATCACAATCATTTTAGATAGGTAAATATTTTCTCAACAACAAATTCATAATCATCTAAGCTGCTACAGTTTAGTATACAAACTTCATCAATATATTGAGTTTGATTGCTCAATATTTGAGCGCGACCAGGTAATAAAAGTTCTGTTTGACTGTTTATTCCTTGGTGCATTTGAATATCCCACGAAATTGCCAGTCTATAGGAAGTAATATGCTCTACCGCTTGTTTACCTGCATGATGATAGGTTTCATTTCTCAAATCTATCGAACCTTTACGCATTTTTTCAGATTTGGTTGAACCTTCATCGGTAATAAAAGCCAGTTCTACAACCTTTCCTTCATCGGATTCATATAGGTTATCTATCAGCGAAAAAAAGTTAATGCTTTCCTGTAATGGCGTTTTTACTTCTGCAATGTCTTCAGATAAACTATTAAATTGTTGTATCGTTTGAAAGAAAGCTTTACTTTTATCTTCTAAGGACAAACTACCAGTAATATCTACTCTGACTTCTACAGTATTCCGTTTCTTTGAGAGTACGACAACATCAAAAAACTGACGGTAATGTTCTTTGACACCAATGATTTTATCATAATCAATTAATTCTTTTCTAGTATCTTCGTTTAATTGTTCCGTATTTATTTGACTTCGTTCGGTAAATAAACGCTTTGTACAGAAGATTATTGCTAAACTATCTTTTGTGCTTTTAATCTCAACAAGTTTTTGAGAGAAATCAACTTCTTTGAGATTATCGTCAGATAGTGGAAATGGGTATGTTTGATGAAATGCTGTATCGGTAGGTTTGTATTTTCTAAATGCAGCGATTAATTTATCTATTTTTTTTCTTTGCAACTGATAAATTTTTAATGCTTTATCGTTTACTAATAAGTGATTGTCATAACATTTTTGTAACTGCTCAACTTTATCGTTGACATCATTTATAACAACGTCTTCATCTGTCAATTTTTTAATTGTTTGTTCCCATCCACGTCCTACGGGTAAGTCACACATTTTTAAAATGACTCTCATCGTAGACCAGGAAATTCTCTGACTAAAAGCTTCAAGTATTTGAGCAGTAAGCATTAATTTATTTATTAATAAAAAGGATGAGTATCTATAATTATTCTTTTTTGGGGTTAATAATTGAAGTTTTTTGTGGAGTTAAATACACCTAAAAAATCACCCTCACTTTCTCATTTTATAAAAGAGAGGGATGTCCTGTTTATTATAAATAAAAACTTCTAAAGATAGAGGAGTAAATGTAAAGTGAATTACAATATTTTTGTAGCTTGAGCTAAATTAAAATCGTGTCTTGGAAGTTGGAGCAATGACTGTGAATAAAATTAAAACTATTAAAGAATTATTAGAACGCTATGCTGCTGGGGAAAGAGATTTTACAGAAATTCAACTACCTGACATGAATATAGGTTCAATTGATTTGAGCGGAGCAAATTTAAGTAGAGCCAATTTCAGAGGAAGCCTTTTATGTCGTGCTAATTTGAGAGGAGTTAATATGATGGAATCCGTGCTTGAGGGAGCTAATTTTGAGGGAGCTAATCTTGATGGAGCTTTCTATGAAGGCGATTTTTGAAAGGTTTAGGTGCGTTAGACTGAAGTCATAACACACCCTACAAACTATGATTTTATTTTCTATTACTAACTTTGTTGCTTAAATCAAAAGCAATCTATTTTAACTACTAAATTCTTCTATCTTGATTCTTATTAGATAACTTCGCGGTTGTTCCTCTCCATAAAATAATTAAAGGAATACAACCAATAAGTAAAGCTGGTAATAGCATAACTAAATCAATAGAAAATCCAGAAGTCATAAAAGTAGACAGCATTGGAATCAGAACCACAAAAGCTACAAATCCAAAAATAAACCAGCCAGTAATTAAAACCCACCAAGGAATCCTTCCTCCCGATAAACCTCTGAAAGCTCTACCACGTAGTTCTATTTCACTCATCGGGTCGTATCCAGATGGAATTCTTTCTTGATAAGGAGTTTCCACTTCTGGAGGAACTTCGTAAACAATTGGTGGACTTTCTAATCCTTCATCGGGAAGAAACTTTTGAAATTCATCATTATTTTGATTCATTGCTTTACAAAATTAACTCTTTGAACTTATTGAAAATATTGTCAAAAATAAATCTCCATTCCTGTTCCCTGTTCCCTATTCCCTTACAATAACTACCATTTTCACCACCAACCGATTATTCATTAATCAAACAAAACTGATATCTCGGATTATCCTGTGGTTCGCATTTCTGCTGAACTTTTACTAATACTCCTAATTGATTATCGTCTGCTGAATCTACTTGACGGTCGTGAAATCTGTTGAATTGTACTGCTCCCGTAGCACCTGGTGCAGAAAAGAAAGGATTATTCAATTGTTCGTACAAACCTTGACGAGTCGGATTATTTTCTACTTTCTGTAGTGCTGTGACAATCGCTTGAGTAGCATCATAAGCTGTAGCTGTTCTCCAACCTACACTTTGAGTTCCCCAAAGTTTTACCGATTGACTTCTAAAAGATTCTGTGGTTCGTTGAACGTGAGTTGGAACCGAAAGTACTAGATTTTCAGCTTGTTTACCAAATGTAGACGATACGTTATTGGCATTGTAAAGAGAATCTCCACCCAATAAAGGTTGATTTTTGTATCTAGAAATAAGCAAAGAAGCTGTGCTTGCTCCATCCGTACCAATAGATAGCATTAATAATTTAATATTGTCACCTATCTGACAATTATCAATTCCAGAATCTAAATCGCACTCTGTTAAATTCCCTATAGAAGCATATTTTCTCTCGAATGACTCTTTCAAAGAAGTACTATAGGATTTTTTGGAGTTATAAAAAATAGCTGCATTTCCAGAACCAATATTTTGTTTAACATACTCAATTAAATCTGCTGCTGCAATTGCATCATTAGGAGTTGTACGGAAAACATAATTGCTTAAATCATATATATATCCAGATTTTTTACTTGGTGTAGACTGTCTGACAGCAGTACTTGTTGGGGAAACAGCTACTAGCTTTTTCTGTCCATAAACTTCTCCTGCTGCCAAAGTCGCATCGCTGGTAAAATGTCCAATTACACCTAGTATTTGTCCGCTGAATCCGCTATCTCCAGGAATCTGATTTCTAGCCAACTGCTGAGCTACTTTCGGAGATGTATCTTCTACACCTGGGTCGGAATTGTTTTCGTCTCTAGCAATCACAACTTGTAATAACCTTCCTTTGATACCATCTTGATTATTAAATGCTTCTTGAACCGAGGCAACACCGCGCAATATTTGTTCTGATATTGTTGTATTTCTTTCTTTATTTTTACCAGGAATAGCAGCAGCAATTGTAACAGGATTTCCTTTAATATTAGCTTTAGCATTGTTGAGAAAAATCAGCGTTTCTGGGTCAACAGCACATTGATTTGTTGCTTGTTTATAAAGACTTATAGCTGTTTGAAAATTATTTTTAGCATTTGCATACTTTTGATTTTTAAAAGCTCTCATTCCATCTTCTTTCTCTCCGACAGCTTGTTTACATAACACGTTAGTAAATCTTTTTTCTCTTAGTAAAGATTCTTCTCCTCTACTAAAAAAGTTATCAGCAAGTAGTGGTGGTTCTGAACTGTTCACAAATGCATATGCAGCTGCACCTACTAATAATGCACCGATACCTCCAGCTAACAACAATAATTTTTTATTTAGAGGATTCCTGGGAGTATCTGGTTCGGAAGTAATTGTTGGTGTCGTGGGTTTCGGTGGTATACCGGACAAATGTGCTGGTATTGGTTGAGGTTGAGGATAAGTAGGGAGTGGTGATGGTTGGGTAACAGGAGGAGCTTGAAGATTAAGATTAGAAACAGCAGTCATGACTTCCCGAGCAGACTGATATCTATCGTCTGAATGATGGGATAGCATTTTGTCTAAAATATCTGCTAGTTGAGGATTGACATTAGCGTAGTTTCGCCAATGCCAGGTATGATATTCACGAATCTCTTGAGCTTCTTTACCTGCAAGTAAAGAGACACAAGTTGCAGCTAGAGAATATAAATCTGACGAAGCTGATACAGGTTTACCCGTCATTTGTTCTGGTGGAGCAAAATCTGGAGTACCGATAACAACCGATTGAGCTGTGGGAGTCCCCGTAACTACAACTTGCTTGACAGCACCAAAATCTATTAGATAAAGAGAATTAGATTTTGACACTCGCATAATATTGGAAGGTTTGATGTCTCTATGTATCACTCCCTGTCTGTGAACATAATCGAGAACATCGAGCATTTGCGTGATAATCTCAACAATATCGCTTTCGGAAAACTGTCCTTTGTTCTTTAGTTCTTGGGCTAAATTCTGACCTGCAATAAAGTCTTGTACCAAGTAAAAAAAAGATTGTGGTTGATGCAATTGTGCAGTAGATTCCTGGAGGTCGGGAGGTGCATCTAATTGTGCAAAAGACCACGCACGAGGAATTTGTGAGTGCGTTAATTTCCCTAAAACGCTTGCTTCTGAGCGAAATAGTCTTTCGATATCTGCTAGCTGAGACTCTGAAGGAGAAATTCTCGGATGTAACTGCTTGATAACTCTTAAAGGTAAATCTGGAAACTTCAAATCTCTACCTAAAAAGGTTCGACCAAATCCACCTCTTTCTGATTCTGGAACTAATGGTCTGAGAGTGACAAAACACCCTTCTAAGAATAAAGGCATTCCGCAGTTGGCACAAAATCTTTGTTTAATCGGTTTCGTATAAAGATATTTTTCAGGAATTGTATTAATCGGGTCTTGACAGCTAGGACGAGTGCAGTAAACTTCAACCAGAGGATTAGTACTAACCATTGATTAACCTTAAAAATACTGTATTTTAGTTTTAGTTTTAGTTTTAATTTTTATATTTCTATTAGGCTAGAACTTATGCAACTAACACATTTTTTCTTGTAGGAGAGGTAAAAAGCAGTGTAGATTTTCTTCTTGCTTTACTACTTTTGCTGTGACACTTTGACTAGTTTTGAAGGTAGTAGTAACCTTTTTAATGTCACGCACCAATAGATAATTGTGACAATTACGTAAGTCATTTTTATGTATAAGTAGATGCTTTATTCCCCGAATAAGTATGAAATGTTCTATTTAATCTGCTTTCATAAATTTTAAATTTTGTATTAGCGGCTCTATTTCCAGTTTCTTTGAGTTTTTAGAGAATGTTGCAAAAAGTCAATAAATTATATTTTTGCATCATCAGCTATACTCTCAGAAATGTTTCAGAAAAGAGAAATGCATGATAAACTGGACAAACTTAATTTGACCGCAAACATTCTTAAAGAAAGCGATTTAAGGGTAGTCAATATGATTATTCATCCTACCCCAAGAACTACTGAGTTTTTTCACAACTTAACAAACATAAACGTATATTATTTATACGTCCCTGATTGACAGCATTTACGTAAATCTAGCATTTTGCCAGTGGTTTTGTACTTCATTTTTCTGCAATGTCTTGCATTTGTTAAAAGATAAATAGGATTTAATCTGTTCACTGTTCGCTGATTCCACAGAGTTTTGCATCCAATTTCGCTTCACAAGCTGCTTTTTCCTCTGCTTTTAAATCTTGATATTCGACATCTCGACGCAAAACTATACCGTTATGTCCGGTTAAAAATCGAGGAAGCTGTTCGTATTTAATCAACTCCAAAGTTTTCATATCGTAGGTAGTATAAGTAGTTAATTCTGGAGAATCAAAATTGATATCAAGAACAGTCATTGCTTTAAAAGGAGAAATTTTTCCATCAATTAATTGACGAGGACCGCTACCGATAATTCCCGTATGAAGTAGCTGTAATTTACCGCGATGACCGGGATAATAAGCGTGGTGATGTCCGCTAATATATGTATGAACGTTGTATTTTTCTAAGATTGCTCGTAATTCTTCGGGATTTGCCATCACAGCACCGAACTTGTTACGACTACCTTCAGCAACAGCATATAAAGGTAAATGACCGATTAAAATCCGCATTTTAGCTTGTTGAGCTTCGGGACTAGCTAATGCTTTTTCTACCCAAGCCAATTTTTCTGGTGGGATTCTATGAGTTGAAGCATCCCAAGACATGAAGAAGATATCTTTGTATTTAAAACTATAGAAAAATGGGAACTCATTTTTATCTATAAATTCAACTCCGGGGTCGTGTTCTGGGTCATTCCAATATTCCGAAGCTAAATCTCTTTCTTGTTGAAACTTAAAATCTCCTGTTTCCCCTTTAGCACCAGAAGCATCATGATTACCAATAGTGAAACCGAAAGGTAAATTAGCTTTACGTAAAGGTGCAGCTACATGGTCATCAAAAGCAGTCCACATTGCTTTAATTTGTGGTTCTGTCAGCGACGTTTTTTGACCAGCAACCATATCACCAGCACAAACCACCATATCAGGTTCCCAAACAGGTAATAAATCGATTGCTTTATCAACTTCTGGGTCGTAGTCAGTAGAACCATAAGGTCCGTTTAAGTCGCTAATAACAACCAAACGTACATCTCCACGAGGGGGATAAAATAAATCATCTTTACTTTTGACAATTTCTTGTGTCTGCGGAGGTAAACTTGATATCGCAGGTTTATCGTTATTTTGAGTCGATGGTGTTTGAGGTGTTTGAGTAGTTTCTCGATTTATATTTGTACAAGCAAAGCTAAATATAGTCAGCGCACAACCTAAGATTACAAGAAAAGAAAACCGTCGCCAAAAACGCATTTTTTGAGTCTCTATTCAACTACATCGTAAATATAGCGGATAGTTCAGAAATTTATTCTTATGCCAGAATACAATTATTTGGGGATTGGTAATTGGTAATTGGTGAATCATAAT
>JBCBHT010000117.1:20810-21218 GCA_038525335.1 Cyanobacteria bacterium J06621_15
AATTCATAACTCCTAACTCCTAACTCCTAACTGCTCACTGCTCACTGTATGTCCCTCCGGGACACGCTACGCTAACACTGCTCACTGTTCACTGTCTTCCTCCGACGTTTATCCAACCGTTCGTATTCTGAATAATTCATCGGTAAACTTTCAAAAGTAACAAAATATTTTTGCTTCCAATCTTGAATTAAATCATTAAACCAAATATCTGTCGGAATTAAATCGTGAGTATCAGCTTTACCTTGATTATGGCTGAGATGAATTTCTCCGACTTTATTTGATTTCAATAAATTTGAACAAGTTTCTTGAGTTAAATTGATATCCCCTTGGTACCAAATCAGAATATGTGAAACGTCAATTAGTAAAGGATGATTCACCAAAGTTCCCATCCTCGACCACCAATAAGCC
>JBCBHT010000118.1:0-20844 GCA_038525335.1 Cyanobacteria bacterium J06621_15
ATTTCCTGCTTTTCTTTTTTTCTAAATTCTTCGATATTCTCTAAAGTTCTTTCCCAAAATTGTCATTTAAACTTACCAGCAAGTTTTGCTAAAGGGTGTGGGGGTATTTGATTATTTACAGCTTTATTGTTTAGTGAATTATTATTTATCATGGAAATTGCAATTATTTTCAATATTCTGGTACGTTAAGCTAAAGCTATAACACACCCTACGTAATAATCTATTTGTTTAAACCATGCAATCCTTAACAGTAGATTTTAATTCAATTATTGATTTAACGGACGAGCAATTCTACCAGCTATGTCAACAAAATCAAAATTTAAGATTTGAACGCAATTCAACAGGGGAAATCGTAATTATGCCACCAGTCGGAGGAGAAAGCAGCAATCGTAATGGTAGAATCAATCAAAAATTATTTAATTGGTCGGATGCTGATGGAACGGGAATAGCTTTTGATTCTTCTGGTGGTTTTAAACTTCCTTCTGGTGCTGACCGTTCCCCGGATGCTTCTTGGGTAAAATTAGAGAGATGGAATGAATTAACCCCTGAACAAAAAACGAAATTTTTACCGATTGCTCCTGATTTTGTTATTGAATTAATGTCTCCTAGCGATAGTTTGAAAACAACTCAAGAAAAGATGAAAGAATATATAAATAATGGTGTTCGTTTGGGTTGGTTAATTAATCGTAAAAGTCGTCAGGTTGAAATTTATCGGATTGGGAAAGAAGTCGAAGTTTTAGATAATCCCGATAGTTTATCTGGTGAAGATGTTTTACCCGGTTTTCTGTTGGATTTAGAGATGATTTGGTGATTTAATTTTTAATGTCATGAATCAAATTTTAACAGCACCCAAACCACCAGTCGAAGGTTCTTATATTGTACTCCACGGTATTAGTTGGGAAACTTATGAAATACTTTTACAGGCTTTTGCAGAACATCCTAAACTTCGCATCACTTATTATCATGGTACTTTAGAACTTATGACACCTCTACCAGAACACGAAACATATAGTTGGACTCTTGGTAGATTAATAGTGGTATTAACTGAAGAATTGGGTTTAGAAATTAGAGGTTTAAAATCATCTACTTGGCGTTCAAAACCAAAAGCTGCTGGAAAAGAAGCTGATGAATGTTTTTATATACAAAATGAAGCCGCAGTACGCGATAAATTAAATATTGATTTAAAAATAGACCCACCTCCCGATTTAGCAATTGAAATCGATTTAACAAGTTCATCAATTGATAAAATGGCGGTATATTTTGAATTAAAAGTACCAGAAATATGGCGATACGAACAAGGTAAATTGACAATTAAAATTTTGACTGATACTGGTTATATTGATTCAGAAACTAGTTTAGCGTTTGGCTCGTTTCCGGTAAAAGAATTAGCAAGATTTATGCAGCTAAATTCACAGAAAGGTGAAAATGCTAGAATTCGAGAATTTAGAAAGTGGGTGCAAAGTTTATCTACTAATTTGCCATAGCTGACCTTACGATGGGTTTCGTTTATACAGATAAACTATTACGTTACTCGGGAAACAGTCATTGTCGCAAATGTTCTACAATTTCAACCGCCAATTATTTATCAATTCCAAACCACTCTCATCCCCTTGCAGCAAGTAGCACAGAAAATCTAAACTAATAGAATGTCCTCGAATCTGACACCAATAATGTACATTGGTTGTAGAGAATACAGATTTTTACAATTTTCCGTCTAAGAGAAAAGAACAATGACTATCCTATTCCAAATTGCTTTAATAGCTCTAGTTGCTATGTCTTTCGTAATGGTAGTGGGGGTTCCCGTTGCTTATGCGACCCCTCAAACCTGGGTTGAATCTAAAAAATTCCTTTGGGCTGGTTCTGCGGCTTGGTTTGCTTTGGTAGTATTAGTGGGAATTTTAAATTTCTTCGTCGTCTAAACAATTACTTCGACTATAAATTAATAAATTTGATAGGAGCAGAAGAATACCGCTTGTAAGGTAGGTAGTCTTCTGCTCTTTTTCAATTATCAATAGCTATAAAATTAATGTATTAACTTTTACCTTATTCATTTATATTAATAAAGTTTATCAGTAATGCGAACCAACAGAGGGCTTTTGTTCTACATTTAAAACTCGAACCAGTCAGAAAGAAATTCTAAGCTACTGTTTACTGTTTACTGACAAACCCTATTTTTAGATAAATACTGGTCACTGTTGACTGTTAACTGTTCACTGATTAAAAGAGGTAATTATTATGGCAGTATTCGAGGGAACTTTTGCCCAAACGGAAGCTCTAAGCTTCGCATTAGTAATTGGTAGATTTAATGATTTAGTCACGAATAAACTTGTGGAAGGATGTCAAGATTGTTTGAAGCGTCATGGTGTTGATGTTAATCCCCAGGGTTCTCAAGTTGATTATGTTTGGGTACCGGGAAGTTTTGAAGTACCTTTAGTTGCTCGACAGTTAGCAATGTCGGGTAAATATGATGCGGTAATTTGTTTAGGTGCTGTAATCAAAGGACAAACACCCCATTTTGATTATGTATCGGCTGAAGTTTCCAAAGGAATCGCCGCAGCAGCTTTTCAAACTGGTGTACCGGTAATATTCGGTGTTTTGACAGCCGATACAATGCAGCAAGCTTTAGAAAGAGCAGGAATCAAAAGCAATCATGGCTGGGATTATGCAATGAACGCTTTAGAAATGGCTAGTTTAATGCGTCAATTGCGTCCGAGTGTCCAGCAACAGCAATATTCTAACTCCGGAGCTTTGGCAGGTTCGCTCAAAAGCGCAAGTTTAAACAACTTACCCGCAGAATCAGAAGAAAAAGCTTGATAATGGGCATAAGGGATTGGTAATTGGTAATAGTTATAAGTTACGAGTAGCAAGTAGCAAATAATAAATTAGTTAATATTCTTCCTCTCGTCTCCCCATGCCCAATTCCCTATGCCCCATGCCCAATTCCCATAAAAAAAGGGGGTTGACAATCTCAAAGCTATATGGGATATTGATATTTAGCAAATTAAATGCGGGTGTAGCTCAGTGGTAGAGCGTCACCTTGCCAAGGTGAATGTCGCGCGTTCGAATCGCGTCACCCGCTTAATAGGTTAATAATTGCAAAGAGTGCAGGAACTTAGGTTTTTGCACTCTTTATTTTTTGTTTCTATTTCAGTTTATTGTCTTTTATATTATTTAATATTTTTTTTAGGTTTAATAGTTATTAAAAATAAACGTTCTGTTTTAAGTAGGATGCACTACACTGGATGATGGTAAAAGCAATCCCAAGGTATTAATTGCTGGTGGGAATATCATCTTGTATGCCTAATAATTATTCAATTATTGTTGGTTGATGAAAAATATGTATATAGAAAGAGTAATGCTTTTGGCGGTTAGTGATATAAAGAAATTTTAGTAGGTAAACCACTCCCGTCTTTGAAATTATTTCTAAGGAAAGAATTGTGACCTACAGCAATTCGTTTCCAACTGTGATTTAAGAGGAATATAAAAATTCCCTTCACCGTAAACTACGACCTTGTGAAAAAGAGCCGTATAGTGCAACCACAAAAGCCCGAAAAAATCGATTTCAATAACGAATACCCGTGTCCATGTCGCCGTCGAGGACGCTTAATTCCAATTACTCTGACAGAAGCCTTCGGTTGCGAACGCTGTCAGCAGATATTCGTAGTGGAAGAAAATGCTCGTGTTTTAGAGCAGCTTTCTACCACTTATCCCTACAAAAGAGCTTGGCGCTGGACTGGTAATGGATGGAAAGTAGTTCATCCACGTCTGGGAGAAAGTTATTTACCAGTAGCGCTAGGTATTATTTTCGTGCTAGTGATTATATGGTTGCCCTTAGCATTGCGTTTAGCGAGTGGTTCTGGCATTATTGCTTGGGCACTGGTCGCTGTGCTATTGGCTATTTTGCCAGCACTTATGGTTTGGCTCACCTACAGACGTTAAGGCGCTGATTATTACTGTGGATGCTTTTGCTGAGAACCCCCAACCGATTGCAATCGCCAAACGCGCCCACGGTGCTGCTCTAAAATTGGGCATCACTAAGGGAGCGCAGCGCAGTCGCGCTTTGATGGCGATGGCTGAAGCGTTGGAACGCTCGTTTGACGATATTTTAGAAGCGAATACTTTGGATCTGGAAGCTTGTCGAGAAATGGCAGTTCCAGATTTAGTCTTGGATTGGCTAAAGTTAACTCCGGAACGTTTGGATTCAACGGTGAAAATTCTGCAACGTTTGGAGGAGTTATCAGATCCACTACGACGAATGAGAACTGCTGATTACCAATTAGGTGAAGAACAAAGCTATTCTCAATCAACTCCTTTAGGGGTAATAGCGTTTATTTATGAAGCATTCCCGGAATTAGGAGCTATTGCGGCGGGTTTGTGTATAAAAAGCGGCAATAGCATTATTCTTAAAGGCAGCACGGAAGCAAGTCATTCTAATGCAGCTATTGCTGAGGTAATGCAAATGGCTATTGCTGAAGCGGGATTACCTGTTGGGTCTATAGAACTGGTTACGGCAGAACATGCTACGTCAATTCAAGAATTGGTGACTCAGGAACATTATTTAAATTTAGTGATTCCCTACGGACGAACTAGTTTGATTCAGCGGGTAGTTCGTCAATCTACTGCACCTGTTTTAAAGTCGGCTATGGGTAATTGCTATCTATATTGGTCGCTGAATGGTAGCTTGGTGGACATGGTGCGCTGGATGATTGTTGAAAGTCATGCAAGTTCTCCTGACCCAGTAAATGCGATTGAAAAGGTATTAATTAATCGGCAAACTTTATCTTCTTCCTTGGGTACTTTGTTGAAAAGTTTGCAGGAAAAAGGTTTCGAGTTAAAGGGTGATGACGAACTCAGAGAATCCTTTCCTCAGCTAATACCAGTTAACGATAATGAATGGGGTAATGCTTATTTTACTAAGACAGTTGCGTTTAAACTCGTAGATAATTTAGATACGGCAATCAGTTGGATTAATCGATACAGTAGCGGACATGCTGACTCTATTGTTACGGAATCTTACCAAGAAAGCAGGCAGTTTGCTCTAGGGGTAAATAGCGCTTCTACTTATATTAATGCTTCTCCCCGTTTTCGCAGAAATCCATTATGGGGAGATGCGGTATTTTTAGGAATGTCAAATCAAAAAGGACATCGCAGAGGACTAATTGGTTTGGAGAGTTTGACTACCCTTAAGCATATTGTTCAAGGAAACGGAAGATTTTGAGATAATGCTAGTTTAGATAGCATAGCCAAAATTAAATAGTTAAAAAACTTATTTATTACACCTCAGAATTTTACAATAAATCGGGTGTATATTTTTTGCGCTATCAGAGGTAAGTAGCAATATATTAGTTTAATTTGAGCGAGAAAATATTCTTCATGACACAAACAAAAACTGCTAGAGTAACTTTTGGTAAAAACATTGGTTTTAGAAAAGAACTGAATAAACGGGTTGATGATTATTTTAAGTCTGAGAATCTTAGTACCCGAGATAATCCTGCAATGTATTTTAAAAGTGCAATTATTTTAGGATGGGTAATTTTTTCCTGGGTATTTACTCTTTTTTCTCCCCCAATAGTAGCTCTGAAAATACTGGGCTGCATCATGTTAGGTATGGGTTTTGCTGGTGTTGGCTTTAGTGTAGGACATGATGCCAACCACGGTGGTTACTCTAGTAAAAAATGGGTTAATACAACTTTTGGTTTAACTTATGATTTCATCATAGGTCTTTCCAGCTATTTATGGAAATTTCGTCATAATTTTCTCCATCATACTTACACTAATATATCAGGTCATGATGTTGAAATTGATGGAGATGGTTTAGTCAGAATGTCTCCTGTTAAAGAACACAAACCATTTCATAGATTTCAACATTTATTAATTAACTTTGCATATGCATTTATTCCATTTTATTGGTCTATTTCTGATGTCAAATTAATTCTATTTAAACGTAAATATCTCGAACATCAGATTCCCAAACCAACTTTCTTACAACTATCAATTTTGATAGGTGCAAAATTATTTTGGTTGGGACTTTATGCTGGTATACCATTTATTTTAGGATACAGTCCCATCGAAATAATTATTGGATTATGTATCGTAAATATGGTTTACGGTGTGACAATTTGTAATATTTTCATGCTTGCTCACGTACTCGCACCAGCAGAATTTATTGAGCCTAATTTGCCAGAGAATGTAGTAGATGATGAATGGGCTATTACTCAGGTGAAAACTACAGTTGATTTTGCTCCAGATAATAAGTTTTTAAACTGGTATCTCGGCGGACTTAACTATCAAGTGGTACATCATTTATTTCCCCACATTTGTCATATACATTATCCAAAAATTGCTCCTATATTGGCTCAAGTTTGTGAAGAATACAACGTGCAATATAATGTATACCCTACTTTTAGAGAAGCAATTGCGGCTAATTACGGTTGGTTGAAATTAATGGGAAATCCTCCTGAAATAAATTCAATTACACCACAAGTTTTGTAGACTTCAACCGTAAAAACTGATTAAGATTTAAATACAAAAACCCGGTTTTTTTGAAAAACCGGGTTTCTTCATTTTAGGGTATATGACTAGTAGTCTTATTTATTAATTTCGATGATTAGTAAGGTATATCCTAATGTTCTAATTAAAATAAATTATCTAATCAAATCAAACAAATAAATATTACCGTCATGCACCAATTATGATTTATTCGTTGTTAATTACAACTATTTCAGATGAGAAGTGTAATAAACGACTTTTCCTTCATTTGGAACGAAATGACATTTCTTATAAGAGTTCCAAAGGGAAGTAAAAATTGGCTCTTTAGTCTTGTGATAGTATTCACCCAATAATGGCTTAATCGCTTCAGTTGCTTTCTTCAAATTGTAGTGAGGGATATTCAAGAAGATGTGGTGAGCAACATGAGTACCGATATCGTGGTGGATATGACTGATGAAACCATAATCGCGGTCAACGCTAGAAAGCGCACCTTTCAAGAAAGTCCATTCTCCATCACGGTACCAAGGAATATCGGGTTCGGTGTGGTGTAAAAATGTAACTAAATCCAACCAAATCACAAATACAATATACGGTCCAGCATAATACTTGATAAACCACATGAAACCAAATTCATAGGTGAGGAAAGCAAGTAAACCAACCATTGTACTCCAGAGTACAGTACTGGTGATTACATCCCATTTCTCCGAAGGTTTAAACAGGGGACTGCTGGGTGAAAAGTGAGAACCTGTTTTACCAGGAGAACGCTGGAATAAATACACTGGATAAGCTAGTAAAAACAGATAGTGTCTGCCAATCTTTTGTACTATTGGCATTTGATTATATTCTGTTTCCGATATTGGATACCAGCTTTCATCATTCTCGATACTACCGGTATTTTTGTGGTGAGTTCTATGACTAATCCGCCATCCATGATAGGGAACAAGTATCGGTGTATGAGATAAATGTCCTATCAAATCATTTAACCACTTGTGCTTTGAAAACGATTGATGTCCGCAGTCATGTCCGACTACAAATAAAGCCCAAAACATAGTTCCTTGCATTACCCAGAAAATGGGAAAGAACAACCATGAATCTAGGTAATAAGCGATTAAGTAAAGTCCAGCAATAATTGATATATCACGAAAGAAAAAGAACAGAGACTTACCGACTTGAGGTTGGAAACATTCTGCTGGAATTGCTGCTTTAACGTCCCTGAGGGTAAAGGGAAGTTTAGTTATTTCCTCTGATGATGAGTTATGAGTAGTATTATCTGTAGGAACTATAGAAGATGTCACGAGGCTAAATTACCGGATATAAAGTGAACTTTTGGTTTGTATAAAAGACTAAGTTTTTAAAATTACGCACTACAAAAGAATAGTCATGCGCTAAAAAATAGCCTTTTACTTTTAATTTCACGACAAATCGTTTCTTGTTATTTTCAACCCCCAATAATTAAATAGTATGGGGGTTAAAAATTTTGTTTGATAATTTCAGTCAGGATTTAAGAAAATTAGAACTTGTTACTGCTGTGCGTAGTAATCCTTGAATGAAACATATTTATTCTCTGGGGTATATAAATGGCATCTGTCGGTTATATACTTCATCAAAGACACAGAGAATGTACATTCTGGATACAGGTAACTTCCCCAATTCTCTTGTAAGCTGCGATAAGCCATACGCAGGTTATAGGAAGGAATTGCTGTTGAAACGTGATGGGGTACGTGTACGTTGATATCGTGACACAGGAATTCCACCCATTTAGGGTAATTGCAGTGAACTGTACCGGATAGTTGTGCTGTTACTGCATTCCATTCTGAAGCTGGAACAAAAGGAATATCGGGAGCAGTGTGGTGAACGTAAGTAAAGGTACTCATCCAGAAATGGTAAACCATCCAAGGAATGAACCAGAACTTAATAAATCCCCAAATACCGGTTGTTGCAATTAGAGTCGGGAAGCATACAGCTGCAAACAAAGCTACTACAGCCACAGAAAGCTTAACATCTGCTCGGTCTTGTTCGCGATATAGCTTGGGATTGAAATGGTGCAATGCCCAATGTACGATTGAGCCTATCCACCACAAACGGTTATACAAAAATCTTTTAAAGGCCCATTTGCCAAGTATGCCACTATCTTCATAAACGTCGGTTCCTACGGGCTGCCAAGCATTATCTACAAAACGTTTATTTGTATGAGTATGGTGATAATTGTGTTTAATCCGCCAACCGTGGAAGGGGTAAATTAGCGGCATCATAAATATATGTCCAACTAAATCATTTACCCAGCGATTTTTGGCAAACGAACGATGGGCACAATCATGTCCGATGACAAAAAAACCCGTAGCAGCAGTACCCGTATATATCCACGCTAGGGGTAAAAGATACCAAGGTGAAATTGCCAAAAAAAAGTAGCCTAGAATAACGGCTAAAACGTTGCTAATTACACTAAACCAAGCTTTACCTTTATCTTGAACAAAACACTCTTGAGGGAGGGTTTTGATAACGTCTTTCAACCTTAATTTGGATTCAGCCAGTTGGGAAGGCTGTGAATTATTCTCTGTGTTTATGGCCGATGTTGTCATGAATGAATTTTATAAATAAAAAAATTCGCATACAAGCAACTAGCATAGTCGCTTTTCCGAATTTTCGTAACGTTCGCGTCTCGAATTATATCAATTTATTAACCGCATTTATTGAGAAATCAAGGGATTTTCTTAGGATTTATTCCCAAAAAAAGCTATACCCCCGCTGATTCCTTAAGTAAGAATTCTCCAGCGGGGGTAAATAAAAATAAACTTAGCTATGCTTAAAACTCTGTGAAACTAAGGACTTTGAGAAGAAATACCATGATTTACATTTCCCTAGAACCTTATAAAATCGAGAGTTTTAACTCAACATTTTAGATTCCCGGTTCGCAGGTGCTAATTTGATATTTGTAGCCAACCCCAAGAACTGCAATAGTTGAATGGTCATCCAGGTCAGGTCAATTTCCCACCATTGCAATCCGTGACGGGCTGAGTATTGGAAAGCATGGTGGTTATTGTGCCAGCCTTCACCATAAGTCAATAAAGCTACCCACCAACAGTTTGTGGAGTGGTCTTTTGAATCGTAGGTCTTATAACCAAATTTGTGAGTCGCGCTATTGACAAACCAGGTGCAGTGCCATACAAAAATAAGACGGACAAAAACACCCCAAACCACGAAAGACCAACCGCCTATTGCTAAGAGCAACAAACCCAAAGCAATTTGGATTAACAGCATATTCTTTTCCAAGAATATGTAGAAGGGGTCGTCTTTGATGTCCTTCGTAAAGCGAGGAACATCGTCAAAACGTGGAGAATGGTAAAACATCCAACCGATATGACTCCAGAAAAAACCTTTGTTGGAGTCATGGGGGTCTAATTCTTGGTCAGAGTATAGATGGTGTATGCGATGCATTCCGACCCATGCAATTGGTCCTCCCTGACAAGCAAGAGTACCGCAAAATGCTAGGAAATACTCAAGCCATTTAGGGGTTTGAAAACTGCGATGAGTAATTAAACGGTGAAATCCTAAAGTGATACCTAGACCACCTGTCACCCAGTAAAGCAACAAAGCAACACCAAGAGCTTTCCAGCTAAAAAAGCTAGGGAATGGAGCAAGTAAAATACCAAAATGTAAACCGACGAAAAATGTAATATGCAACCAATTTAATGGTCCTTTATCTGTTGATGAAGCAATTGTCATGCGGTAACCTGTTTGAGAATTGATTTGCGATTATCTGCGCGTCCTTTGTACCCAAATAATGGGCTTTTGCGTGGTTTTCACGCTCTTAGTAGCGCCTATAGCGCCACAATCCGCATAATAGTTTTTTTGAGAACGGTCATACTAATGAACAGCTTGGAACAGCTGCAAGAAGCAGAACAAGCACTGTTAAAGATTTTTTCTGGAATTGACCATAAGGTCAAGCAAAATCTTCAACGAGTACTTACTGCCTTTCGCCATCATAGTGTAGGGGCACACCATTTCGCAGGTGTATCGGGATACGGTCATGACGATTTAGGTAGAGAAACCTTGGATAAAGTTTTTGCTCAAGTAATGGGAGCCGAAGCTGCTGCTGTCAGGGTACAGTTTGTTTCTGGAACCCATGCTATTGCTTGTGCTTTATTCGGTGTTCTCCGTCCCGGTGATGAAATTCTGGCAGTAGCTGGTTCTCCCTACGACACTCTTGAGGAAGTAATTGGTTTAAGAGGTAAAAATCAAGGTTCGCTAATTGAGTTTGGCATCAGCTATCGTCAATTGAATCTTACTTCAAAAGGGACGATAGACTGGCAAGCTTTGAGCCATGCGATAGAGGATAAGACCCGTTTAGTATTAATTCAGCGCTCCTGTGGTTATTCCTGGCGTTCTAGTCTTTCAATTGCCGATATAGAAAAAATTGTTCGTTCTGTCAAGGAGCAGAATCCGAACACAGTTTGTTTTGTGGATAACTGCTACGGCGAATTTATTGAAACCCAAGAACCCACTCATGTCGGTGCGGATTTAATAGCTGGCTCTTTAATTAAAAATCCAGGAGGAACAATAGTCAACGCTGGAGGCTACATCGCTGGAAAAGAAAATTTAGTCGAAGCAGCAGCTTGTCGATTAACAGCACCTGGAATTGGTAGAGAAGGTGGTGCAACATTTGACCAGTTGCGTTTATTATTTCAAGGTTTATTTCTAGCTCCGCAAATGGTCGGGGAAGCAATGAAAGGAACTCATTTAACTGGTTATGTATTTGACAAACTAGGATATCCGGTCAAACCAACCCCCTTTGAACCTCGCGGTGATGTAATTCAAGCAATAAAATTTGGTTCCCCAGAAAAACTGTTGGCATTTTGTAAAGCCATCCAGAAACATTCTCCCATCGGTTCCTATCTCGACCCCATACCCGACGAAATGCCGGGATACGAAAGTAAAGTAGTCATGGCTGGAGGTACATTTATCGAAGGTAGCACCTCAGAGTTTTCTGCCGACGGGCCATTAAGAGAACCTTATATCGCTTATTGTCAGGGGGGAACTCATTGGACTCATGTTGCGATTGCGTTAGAAGCTGCGATTGAAGCAATAGGAGTTAGTGGTTAGTGGTTAGTGGATAGTGGTTAATAATTATTTGTAGCAGCATGCAGTTTTAAAACTTTTGTAATAAGAGTCAAACAGTTCCCTTAATGTTTTTCAACCAACAACTAACAACTAACCACTATCAACCAACAACTAACAACTAACAACTAACAACTAATCCGGCAATTCATACTGCTCGACAATCCGTTTGGCAAATTCTGGAACGTGTTGCTCTAATTTTTCTGGATGATTGCGCTTTGTATATAAATAATTGCGTGTGAAGTGAGAATCTATGGAAAATCGAGCATATTCTAAACCTTTTGGTCCGATTTTTTCGATTACTACTCCCATTAATTTCGCCGCCCACATGGGAAGGGTAACACCTTTATCGTAGGCGGGAATACTTTGCTGTACGGCGGCTTGGCGATTTCCTTGTGACGTTACTGGTTGGGTATCAATTTGGTCTTTCATTAAATCCAGCATTTCTTTACCGCGCTCGTTCCTAACTACAATCCACTGCCAGCCAAAAGGTGCGCCCATATACCCAACAACTATGTCAGCTAGTGAATTTACGTAGTCAAAACAACTCATGCAAGAAGGTGCAAACACATCTTTGAGTTTATTCGTCTTTAAACCAAAGAAAGGTACCATTTCAATCGAACCATCTTCATGCTTGAAGTGAACTCGAAAATCCTGCATGAATTCATAATGAACTACTGTTTCTGGTGATTTAGAAGTTGTTTCGAGAAACTTTTGTAAACCAGCACGAGTAACGTTATCAACGCAAGGTGTACCCAATACATAAAGCTTTTCTAAACCAAGCTGTTTTTCTACTGCACGTAATGCTTGGATTTGACAACCAACTCCGATTACTAATAACCGTTTCATTCCCGATTTTTCGATTTGTTCTAATACGGAAAGATTGGGCGACAATGTTGGTTTATTAACTCTTGCAGCCAGTATTTCTTCTGGTGTGCGAGCAATTACTGGCATTGGTTGAAAGCGGTCTTCTTTGGTATTTTGCACGCAAACAACGCCTTCGACAATGCCATTATTAAGCATTTCTATGGCAATAGAACTAACAATTCCCGTCCATTGTGCCCCTGGAATTGGTTCTTTTTTCCGAGCAGCCATCATTTCTTGCTGTACACCGAAATAAAGTTCGTCGGAATTATCAAGATTGCGGGAACGAGAATGACTTTGTGTTTCAAGTTCCTTTATTTGTTGATTAAGAAAAGCACAAGCTTCCTTTACATAGTGGACATAATATGTGTCGCATAGTCCACACTCGCTACATAATTCCTTTGCAGGACGAGGGCTACCGGGTTTGAGTGCTTTGGCTTTTTTGTGAGGGAGTGTAGATGTCATTAAAAATAAATCGTTATAAAACTTTGATTACTAATCTCTTAATATGCCAGAAATGAGTACTCAATTATTTCTTCAAATCAGTACATAATATTAATTCTTTATAGAATGCTTCGGAGATTATTTACATTGTTTCTTAGGAATTCTTAAACTTCACGGCAATTTAAAATATAAATTCAGTAATAGCACAAATGTAGTTTAAAAAAACCTTCTGTTACTTTTTTTATAGAAGTGAATAAATCGGGTTTAAAGAAATGTTTAACAAAGATAAAGAAAATGGTCTGAAACAAGCTGCTATCTTTACAGCAGGTGGAGTTGTTACTGCTACTGGAGTTATCGTAAAACTTGGAGGTATGGATTTAGCAACTGCTGAAACAACTGCTTTGATTGGTGCTGCAACAATCGTAGCTGCTGGTGCAGTGGTAGGACTTTCAGCTTATGGTTTTAAGAGTATTTTGGTTAAAACATAAATAGCAAAAATGCGCGGAGTTTAAAATAAAACTTTAATATTAATCTAAACCCTTTAGTAAATTCACTAGAGGGTTGTTGCTATTTTATATTTCTTAAAGACTGATGTTAGGTTATAGCACAACAAACAGATATTCTTAGTAAAATGTAAAAACAAATTCAGCTAGATGTTGATTATATTATTCCTTTCCCTAAAGGTGGGAATAATGACATTAGCAATTTACAAACTTTATGTTTTGACTGCAACCGAGGTAAAGGTGTGCGGAATTTGAAGTAAAGTAAGTAAAAATTAAATAGCAATAAAAACCTTCAGCAATTAAATGAAGGTTTTTTTATGCTTTTAATTGATAATCAAAGCGTGAGTGAATCAAAATATGAAATTATGGTTTCACATTGTGGGAGACGTAACAGTGTTACGTCTCTACATTGGTTATATTTTTTGTACAAAATGTGTATATATATCATTCATTGCAATTTATTATTTAGTTACTAAATTAAACCACTTATTTTGGCGCTACCACTAAACAATTCCATGAATTCAAAAACTAATTCTAAACGACATTTGCTTGTGTTTCTTCTTTATAACCTAAACTTACCCGCTCTTTAAAAAACGCTTGCTTCATTCCTTGAGTGTAAGGCTTTAATAAATCTTTTTGCTCGGAATCTAAACGACTTTCCATTTCATTGGCTAATACTTCGCACCACTTTTGAGTTAATTCCCATTTAATTTCAACTCCTTCTACAACCATCGCGCATAAGGGAACTAATTCTTGCTCTATTGGTTCCATGCTTTTTTTTAAAAAACATAATAATGTATAAGCTTGAAACATATTTAAGTCCCGATGACAAGAATGGGATATCCCTTTATCTGTTAATTTTCCTCTTCTACTACGATTCTCGGGCAACAATTCAATCAACTTTCGATAAACAGATTGAGCAATTTCTGGCGCAATTGGCATCATTTTTTCTACAATTATCAACTCTGCCGAATTGAGTTGATAATTAGCAGCTTTGGAACAAACTCTTGCCCATGGCATTGCTACTTGTTCTTCAACAAATTTCAGATAAGGAGATAATAATGCTTTCTCTGATGTTGTCAGTTTCTTTAGCATTAATTTATTTGTAAAATTTAGTTGTGAAGTCATAAAACCAAGACTCCGCCAATCTTTTGAAGCTACATGTTGTTCCTGAAATACAATTAATATCGGCTCTAAAGCATATGCAAGTTCTTCAACTGCTGGTATTACCCATTGAGAAAGGGAGTTATTTTCTACTTCTATTTTTGGCGATTGCTGTTGATAAATCTCTAATAATTTTTTATAAACGCGGAAAGAAAATTTAGTAATACGTCTTGCTTCACTTAAGTCTAATACGTTAGGAATATAGCTATACAAATTCTTTGTTTGTATCCACCCCATCTGACAGTTTATATCCAGCATTTTATCTCTTAGCTTATGAGCAGTTGAAGCTCTACCTTCTGGTGTTGCTGCTTTCAATAATTCATCACAAGATGAAGAATTTGCGACCAAAGAAGATATTTCAGGTGTATAACGTCTAGCCCAAAGATTAAGCAAGCGTTCGGCTGAAGGTGTTTTTGTAATTTCAGAAGCTTTTAGCATATGTTTTTTCTTTTGTATCTTTATGTGATTGACAAACAAACTCTTGCAGAAAATTTAGGTTTTTATATGTTGTATAAACTTTATGCTAAATATAGTGTAAATATAATACAAGTAAAATAAATTAAATTATTAGCTGATTTTGATAAAATTATCTTGTTTTCCTCTTTTTACATTCGTTCAAAGCCAATTTTTTAGTTTTTAGGAATATAAAATTTCTCTCGCTCCTATCAATATTTCTAGCTACTACAAAGCAAAATCAATGTTTTGCTTAACTTAATGGGTGCGACCAGTGATTACTATATTTATGTATAAATACTGAAGTTTCTCAATATCTATCAGCATAAACTGTCATTATCAAACTGTATTTTTGCAAACAATAATTTTTAGAATTAGAATTTACAAGAACTTTATCAGATTTTTATCATACTTTACTAATTCTTAGTAAAGTTGATAGTCGAGAAGCTTGAAGAGTTTTTTATTTTTGATATAATTTCTGTAGCAATGATTACACAATTATATTAAGTTTTATTAACTTATTCGGTTTCGCATAAAATCTGAAGCTTGATAGTTTAATCGCTGCTTTGAATTAAGCAGACAAATTAGATTAGAGTTTACTTGTTCTTATTATTGAGGATGATTAATTTGCGTGTAACTTATTTTATAGTCTTTATTTAGGTTTTTTGAAAAGTTAAATAGTACATGGTTGTCTAACTATTTTTATTTAAGCTATAAAGGCATTAGCTAATTTTGTAGTTTTATATACAGTTAAAAATTTAAGTTTTTTTTATAGTTGCAATTATGGGCAAAATTGTGTGTGAAAGTTCAATACAATATACTATTTAATTTCAAAAAATATTCGCAAGGTAAACTATATTTTAAACCTGTAATAATTAGTCTCGCACTAATACGATGATTCATGCCTTGATAATTTGTGTCAACCACTAGAATCTAGAAACAAGCTAGTAATTGAATTTTCTGGGCGATTCAATAAAATAATGGAACTATCTATAATTTTGTATAGTCAGCTATACTTTGCAATAAATATTGATTTATAAATAATTACTTATTGCAAAATCTAAAATTAAAAGCATAATTAGCTAATTATTTTTTAGATTACAAATTATAGCGATGCTATCAAATATGTGGAATACAAGCAAAAAACATGATTTTGAGCATGTATATAAATAAATTAATAAATAAGAGTAAATTGAATCATATATAAATAATTTACACCTGATTATTTTTTATCATATTCAAGTAATTCAGAAATAAAAAAATAGACATTGCTTGATTACAGTGAATAGATATAATTCAGAAAAAAAAATCTGATTAATTGTATTTATTGTGATTATTTAAGTTTACAAAAGATGCTGTAGATATTGGCATTATTTAAATAAATGCCTTGTTTATTGTTTTATTTGTTTCAAAACAATTTGGGAAAGCTACTAGTAGTTTTTACTAATTATATTAATCGTACATTAAAGGGAGTTAAACTAGATATGCAAACAGAAGATTTGAACGCAATTAACAGAGTAGATGAAGAAGCTTGGGAACAACTTCAAAAAACAATTATCTACTATCAAGGTCGTCCTATAGGAACGGTTGCGGCTTTAGATGGAAGCGTTGATGCATTAAATTACGACCAGTGCTTTGTAAGAGATTTTGCTTCATCTGCTCTACTTTTTCTCATGAAAGGTGAAACAGATATAGTCCGTAACTTTCTAGAAGAAACTTTGAAATTGCAGCCCAAAGATAATCAGCTAGATGCTTATAAACCAGGTTTGGGTTTAATGCCAGCTAGCTTTAAAGTAGAATCTCATAATGGAGAAGAATATTTAGAAGCTGATTTTGGCGAACATGCGATAGCGAGAGTTACACCAATTGATTCTTGTTTGTGGTGGCTGATTATATTGCGTGCTTATGTAGTAGCAACAAAAGATTATTCATTAGTATATAAACCAGAATTTCAAACAGGTATCGGATTAATATTAGAACTTTGTTTAGCAACTCGTTTTGATATGTACCCAACACTGTTAGTTCCGGACGGAGCTTGCATGATTGATAGACGTTTGGGTATTTATGGACATCCTTTAGAAATACAATCTTTATTTTATGCTGCATTACGTGCGGCAAGGGAAATGTTAATCTGTCATGGCAATCAAGATTGGGTGATTGCAATTGATAATCGTTTACCTATTTTACGCGCTCATATTCGCAAACATTATTGGATAGATTTAAAAAGACTTAATGCTATTTATCGTTATAAAGGTGAAGAATACGGTAAAGAAGCTATTAATCAATTTAATATATATGTCGATTCTCTTCCTTACTATGAAATAGATAAATGGCTGCCAAAAAAAGGTGGTTATTTAGCAGGTAATGTTGGACCATCACAGCTAGATACTCGTTTCTTTTCTTTAGGTAATTTGATGGCAATTATTTGCGATTTAGCTTCAGAAGAGCAGTCGGAAGCCATCATGACTTTGATTGAAAAAAGATGGGAAGATTTGGTGGGAGATATGCCAATGAAAATTACATTTCCCGCATTAGAAGATGAAGAATACAGAATTATAACTGGATGTGACCCTAAGAATATTCCTTGGTCTTATCATAATGGTGGAAATTGGCCAGTTTTAATGTGGATGTTGACTGCAGCGGCTATCAAAACGAATAAAATATGTATTGCAGAAAGAGCGATTCATATTGCTCAATTACGACTTCAAGAGGATGAATGGCCAGAATATTATGATGGTAAACGCGGAAGATTAATTGGTAAGCAAGCAAGAAAATATCAAACTTGGACAATTGCTGGGTTGCTATTAGCAAAAGAAATGATTAAAGAACCATCTCATTTGTCTTTGCTTAATTTTGAACCATTTACTATCGAAGAAGCTTCAAGAGCTTGTGAATTTGAAATTGATAGTTTTGATGCTTAATTAATTGGGGAATAGGGCATTGGGCATTGGGCATCGGGGAATGTAGAATACTAATAATTTTCATCATCCTTCTTGCTAGTTCAAGATAAAGTATTCAAGATAAAGCGATGACGATTATTTTTTTAGGAATTGGGCATTGGTAATTAGTAATAGTTAGGAGTTAACTGATAATTATCTCCCATGACCCATATTCTATGACCTATGACCCATCCCCCATCTGCCCTATGTCCAATTCCCCATCTTCTCGTCAACAAGCATTAATAGCTCTAAAAGATGTCCATAAGGGGGCTTATGTTGACGTAGCATTAGATAGGGTACTGCGAAAGGTTGATTTACCCGACAATGAGCGTCGTTTGGTGACGGAACTGGTTTACGGTAGCGTAAGAAGAGTGCGTACTCTCGATGCAATTATTGACCAGTTAGCTCGAAAGAAATCTCATCAACAACCGTTGTTACTTCGCAGTATTTTACATTTAGGTTTATATCAACTGCAATTTCAACAACGTATTCCTCCTAGTGCTGCTGTTAATACTACGGTTCAATTAGCTAAGGATAATGGTTTTTCCGGTCTTTCTGGTTTTGTGAATGGTTTGTTACGCAGCTATATTCGACTCAAGGAGGGATTAGAGGGGGAAGAGGGGGGAGAGGGGGTAGAAAATAAAAACAATCAAAACAATCAAAATAATCAAATTATTCCCATCAAATTACCGGAAAATTCTGTAGAAAGGTTGGGTATTTTATATAGTTTTCCAGACTGGATTGTGAATGTGTGGATGGAACAGTTTGGTTTTTCGGAGACGGAGAAGTTATGTCAGTGGATGAATCAAACTCCGAATATTGATTTACGAGTCAATCAACTTTGTTCCACAGTGGAGGAAGTTGAAACCGTTTTGCAAAATCAAGGTGTTTTAACCCAAAGAATTCTGAATTTACCCCAAGCTTTGCGTTTATTAAGTTCTCCTGGTGCAATTAAAAATTTACCCGGTTTTAATCAAGGATGGTGGACGGTTCAAGATAGCAGCGCTCAACTGGTTAGCTATTTACTTAATCCTCAGCCGAATGAAGTAATTATTGATGCTTGTGCTGCTCCTGGAGGTAAAACAACTCACATTGCCGAACTGATGGGAGATTCAGGAAAAATTTACGCTTGCGATCGCACTGCTTCGCGTCTGCGTAAGCTGCAACAAAATACTCAAAGATTGAATATAAAATCAATTGAAATTTGTGTAGGTGATAGTCGCGATTTGAGTAGTTTAAATCAATTTATTAATCCTAGAATTAATTCTGAAGAAAAACTATTAGCCGATAAAGTCTTACTTGACGTACCTTGCTCGGGTTTGGGAACTCTCCACCGTCATGCTGATGCGCGTTTTAGACAAACCCCGGAAAATATAAAGGAACTTTCTGTACTTCAAGGAGAACTTTTATTAAATACTTCCAAATTAGTTAAAGATAATGGTTCGCTAGTTTATTCAACCTGTACCCTACATCCAGCAGAAAACGAAGCTGTTATCAAATCATTTCTAGAATCAAATCCAGATTGGAAAATCCAACCTCCCGATACAGATTCACCAATTCGTGAATATTCTACCTCCGAAGGTTGGATTAAAGTATTACCCCATAAGCATGATATGGATGGCTTTTTTATGGTGCAATTAAAAAAACAAACGGAAAAATGAACAAATCAGAAGTAAGATTTCGTTAAGGGAAAATTATGAAAGGAGGTGTGACCGATGGTACGTAACCCCGATGTCAAACAGTTGTTGAAAGTTTTAATTGCAGCAGCTTGGATTGATGGTAGAATCCAACCTGAAGAAAGACAGTACCTTCAACAAATAGCTAAAGAAAAAGACATAGCAGCAGACCCAGAAATCAAACCTTGGCTTTACGAATTAGTTCCCGTGAAACCAGACCAGTGTTACGAATGGGTTACAGAATATCTGGGAAACTCCCCCAGCACTCAAGAATGTCAAGCTTTAATTCAAGATATCAGCGGTTTGATTTATAGCGACGGTGAAGTAGCCATTGAAGAAGCAAAATTATTAGCCAAAATACAGGAACTATCTGATAAAAGCGAATCAAATCAATGTCATTTAAATAATATTCTTAAACAGGTACAAAAAATGTATCGTCGCTGGATTGAAGTGCAAAATTAAAAAGAGTTAGGAGTTAGGAGTTAATAGTTAGGAGTTAAGAGTTAGGAGTTAAGAGTTAGGAGTTAAGAGTTTATCTTTTTTATTCCCTACTTTCTACTCCCTACTTTGTTATATAAGTAAAAACACTAATTATAAAGACAAATTTATAGCTTCATTAAAGATGCTTTCGCGCCAATTTAATTCTGGAAATCCTTGTCGCAGGACTGTATATAATCTCAGTACAGTTAAGTTACAAATTTCTAGGAACTCTAAATATGTTTTCAAAATTTTTTCAAAAAGCAACTCTAATTGGAATTGCAGCTATCACAGGTTTTACCATGACAGGAACCTTGATGGCTAATCCTGCACAAGCTGAAACATCAGCTTTTATTCGCAGAGCTAGTATAAGGAAGAAGCCAACTAAAAATTATAGAATTACTTCTCCAAAGCCAACAAATAGCAACAAACCCGCTTCTGTTAGTAATTCCGTTAGTGAGAAAACAAATAATAACAATCAGCCCACTTCCAGTAAAAATTCTTCAACAATTCGCAAGTAAGTAAGCTAGAAAAATTCAGAAAATTTAAAATTGAGAAACGAATCAGAAATAAAACAGGATTAGATATCTAATTGAGCTAAAAATCATCTCATTAATACTTTGTTTAAGTCGGAAGAAATAATTCTCCGGCTTTTTCTGTATTGTTAAACAACCGGCGCAATATTTAGGAGAGGGGAAGGGGGTGAGGTTTATCTGAGTG
>JBCBHT010000119.1:0-20782 GCA_038525335.1 Cyanobacteria bacterium J06621_15
TACAGCTATAAATAGTAAAAAATAGCAAATTAAATTTTCAGAAACCGGGATTATCCAATATTTTTTACGGTTTTGCTAATGAAAAAAATATTTAGAATAATAGTCTATTAATATAATGAATAACCCCTAGAAGCTTTGCGATACAACTATTAATACAATTATTAACATACATTATTTTACATTACTTCCTACTTACTACTTGCTACTTACTACTTGCTACTTGCTACTCGCTACTTGCTACTCGCTACTTGCTACTTCCTACTTCTCAAGTAAATTCATAAACTTTTTGATTAAAGAAATTGTAACTCCTGGCAATTCCAATTGAGGTGTTAATCCAACATTTTCTAATTGTTGAAAAACTTTAATTGCTTGAGGATTCATTTGTGCTAGACGCTGACCTATTTCTGGACCGGTAAATTGAGATTTTTTTCCCCAAATAATTGCAGTAGGTGTTGTGAGTTGTTCAATATATTGCGATAAATCGAAGCATAAATCTCCACGAACAAAAGACAAAGCAGCATATTCTGCATTAGGTTGTTTCGCAGATTCTAAATAAGCTTCTACAACTTCTTCGTAAACTCGATTAGAATTAGCAAATTGGCGTTGTTCTAAAAAACTACGAATACCACCGCTAGTTGCAACCCCAGTAGAATAAATTAATTTATCAAGAATTGGTGTACTAATTAACTGTGCGAAAAAGCTACGGGAATAGTTCTCACCAAAGTCAGAAAGTCCTGCTGGAGTAGTGAGAATTAGAGATTTAAATAATTCCGGATGACTTATGGCAACTCTAATTGTAAATGCTGCTGTTAAAGAAGAAGCAACTACCTTTGCTGCACCATCGCAGGTCTGCTGTAAAAATTCTTTGATGGTAGTCAAGTAATCTTCAACTTGGTAGTTTCGTTGTGGATGTTCCGATTCTCCCCAACCTATCAAATCGGGAGCAATAATGTAGTACTCTGCTGCAAAGGCTGAATAAACTTTTGACCATTCATAAGCTGAAGAACCACCACCAAATCCATGTAGAAATATAATGGTTTCTTTGTCTTTAATTGTAGTCATGTCATCCTGCCAAGGAGAGCCTGTATTGGTATAGTAAATCATCCTACCTAATGACGTATTTACTGAGCAACGCTCAAATCCTAATGGCTGAAACATATATATTTGCCGATATTATCGTGATTTTTTTTTGCGATGGGCGAGAGTTACTCAAGATAAACCTAGCCACTAGTTTAATTATCAGCTAAATCTTCACACAATAACTTCTTACTTAAGAGAGATTAAGCAGATGTGAAATTACTGGCTTACTTGTAAAGATTTAGTGTTTATTTTCTCACTATATAAAATATTTAACCTATAAAATACTATACTTTCACGGTTTTTACTGGTATCTAATAAAACTTCAGGTAGAGTTTTATTACCAGACATTTATGATACCCTATTCCTATTAATCACTGATGATACGCAACATTCTAGACAACTCAGAGTTCCTTATTAATTAACTTTTTTACTGTAGTTGTTCTGAATGCTGGAAGGTTGATTAAGTATCTTTGTACGCTCTTAAATCCAATGCACTCAGGAGCAGACAATTATTTTCTATGTAATTAGTAAATTTATTTTTATCTGAGCAATGGTAAAGCAGGCTAGTTTTCAATCAGGTGTAATAACCCTTGAGGAGCCTTCCTTTAAGCTTGACAACCTTAATAGTTATTCTCAAAGTTTTACATCAAGTTATTCAAGTTCCCAATGTCAGCAGAAGCATAATTATACAGTAGATTCTTCTGTAACTGAATATATATTTTTATCACTAGATAATCTGAAATGCTTTGAAATAGTAGACCGTCAATACGAAAGCAAAGGCGTAATATTTGATAGTTGTATAGCCATAGAGCCTTCAAATCCAGCATTTCCAACCCATTCAGGCTCAATAGTATTAATGAGTTCTTCTAGAAAGGGGTTATTAGAAGTTAGTTTTGTTAATCCTGTTAACTTCGTTAGTGCTTTTGTTACAAGTTCCCAGCGGTTAGTGCTGTCTGCTTATGATGCTTCTCGTCAACTGTTGAATCGAGAAATACTACCTTCTGGTAATCTAGCTAATTCCGATTCTGGATTAGCTCCCAACGCTTCGTTATCTGTATCGGCAAAAAATATTCATTATGTTACCTTTCATGCTATGAAAGGTCAATTTACAGTTGACGACTTAAGCTTCTGTTATTAACATTGCAAACAGCAAATTTTATTTTTATGATTGCTTATATTTTTGTATGAGTGCCTTTTAGGCATAGATTTTCTGTTATAAGTGTTATATATTCTTAGTCTTGAGGTCTTGAGAAAAATTATACTCAATAGTAAATCTTAAATTGTAGTAGGTAGGTAACGTGGCAAAGTTGGCTTCGTCTTATTGGCAGCGATTTATTAAAAATATCCCATTAAGGGAAGTTCCGCAGTTAAAGACAGGAGCCAGAAAAGCAAAATTATTTCAACGTAAGAATCCAGCAGGTATTCTCTGGTTCTTAACAATAATATTTGCCATGCTCTTGTGGAACCCAAAGTTACTGTTTTCTTGCGGTTCGGGTATCCTAGTAATGTTGCTAGTTTACTCAACACCGCAATGGAACTGGTCGCAATTTTGGAATAAAATACATAATTATCTGCAAACTACGAATGGACTTTTAGTATTATCAGTCACTAGTGGTATAGTTGCTTGCTTAGGAACCTATGCTGCTACGACGATTTGGATTGATGCTCATAATGTTTGGGTTGGAGCTAGCGCAATTGTCCAAGGTGTAGCAACAGCAATGGTTTTAGTGTTATTAGCTCGATTGCTAATAAGCTTACATGGAAATCGAGAACAAGATAAGTTAGACCAATTGCTAGAGAAACTGACAGATACTGACCCGCTCAAACGTTTAATTAGCTTGCGTCAGTTGACAAAACTAGTAACTCGACAGCAACTTGAACCTGACGAAAAAAAATGTATTATTGAATGCTTGCAACTCTTACTAGCAAATGAATCAGAAGCAACAATTCGAGATGCAGCTTTTGATAGTTTGCAAGCATTAGAACCATCTGAAAAACTCATATCGCAGAGCAATCAGACTACTTTAATCCCGTTTTCAGTGAAAGCCAAAAATCATGTATCTTGTTGATAATTGGTAATTGGGGATTGGTAATTGGGGATTGGGCATTGAACATGGGACATGGGACATTAGAAAAAGAAAATTCCTAACTCTTAACTCTTAACTCCTAACTCCTAACTCCTAACTCTTCATAAACTTTACCATCACGAACTTGTACTACTCGTTGGTTGCAGCGTCGTACTAGATGTTCGTCGTGAGTAGTAACAATTACTGTAGCTCCAAAGGAATTTAATTTACGCAATATTTGTATTATTTGCCAAGAGTTATCTGGGTCTAAATTTCCGGTTGGTTCGTCAGCTAGTATTAAAGGTGGGGTTGCAACAATTGCTCTAGCCATGCTGACTCGTTGTTGCTCTCCTCCAGAAAGTTGATCTGGAAAATAATTAGCTTTACTGAATAAACCGACTAATTTTAAAGTGGGTTCTAATCGTCTTTGAATTTCTTTACGAGTATAACCTTGGGCTTGTAGTACATCAGCGATATTTTCCGTTACCGTTCTTTGGGGAATCAATTTGTAGTCTTGAAAAACAATACCAATACGTCGTCGCAATAGAGATAAATTATCACCACGTAAAGTTGACAAATCGCACTCGTCAACGATGACCTCTCCTTGGGTTGCGAATTCTTCACCGTATAGCAGCTTTAATAGAGTAGATTTACCAGAACCACTAGGTCCTGTAATAAACAGAAATTCTCCTTTTTTAATACTCAAGTCGGCATTTACCAAAGCGTTTACCCCATTTGGGTAGGTTTTTGTTACAGAACGCAGTTTTACCATCAGTTTACTGCTGGTTTGTTTCTCTTGATTTTCTCTCGCAAAATCTACGGATTTATTAGCAGTGTTATTAGGTGTAACTACTGGCATTGCTCTTTATGAAAATTAAATACAAAATTGAATACAAAATAAGTATTCCCAGACATAGGCTGGGAATATCAAATGTATTTAAAAATCAGTTAACAGTTAACAGTTAGGAGTTAAGAGTTAGGAGTTATGAGTTATTTTGGATTTTAGATTTTGCGGAAAGTTGGGGGTGTCGGTTTCCGTCCCGTTCACCGTCAGGTGCGGCTCAGTTTGGGGTAAGAATATCTTCCCTCCAACTTCTCTTCCCCAAACTTTCCAAGACAGATTTTGGATTAAGAATTAGGAGTTAGGAGTTAGGAGTTAGGAGTTTTACATAGCGAAATAGTAATTTTCTACCCCCTCTTCCCCCTCTTCCCCCTCTTTCTACCCTCTATAATTAAGCACCTCTTGTTCTTACACCATAAATCAAGGCTTTAACAGCAAATTTAGGCAAAGCTAACATTCGTCTCCATCTCCAAGGTTCTTGATAAAGACGATATAACCATTCCAAATTATTATCTCCTAACCAAGCAGGGGCACGAGTTTTAGCTCCCGACCAAATATCAAAACTTCCACCTACTCCTACCCAAGTAGCTTGGGGACACAAGTGACGGTTTTGTTTTATCCACAGTTCCTGACGGGGTACTCCCAAACCGACGTAAATAACTTGGGGTTGCGTTTGAGAAAGAGTGGAGTGTAATCTTTGTTCTTCTTCTGGGGAATGATAGCCCGAATGAGTTCCAGCTATATTCAAATCTGGAATTTGTTCTTGCCAAAATTGTGCTGCTGCTGCTGCGGTTCCTGGCTTTCCTCCATAAAAAAATACTGACGATTCGGGAGATTTTTGTCCGATTTCGCGCAATAACGATTCAGCTAATTCAATTCCAGGAATTCGACGTACATCTTGCTTTAAAAGTAATCTTAAATATAAAACTATTCCTGCTCCGTCAGGAATTACTAAGTCAGCAGCTTTAATTATGGTCGCGAGCGTTTTATTTCGCTCTGCTTGCATGGTCATTTCTGCATTCAGCGTAACTACATGGGTTCCCATTCGTTGTTGTAAACGCTCTAACAAGTAACCTGAGTAGTTTGTAGCTACGTGAATTGGCAGTCCTAAAACCGAAAATTCTAAGGGCGGTTTATTCATTTTTTAATCTAAATTCGCCTCACACCTGCATCATCATCGAAGCTAGTTTATCAAATTTGTTCCTTGATTGTTTGTGTTGCAATTTCAGCTACAGTTTCACTGTTTGCCACAGCTATCAGCATACTAATATTAATTAATCAAAGCGATTATTTAGAATGTAATTTATAACTCATCAGAATAAATATTCTTAGCGTAAAAATAATCAAAAGTACTTAAGGATGGGTAACTATAAATTATTTTGCAACTTTGTGTTCTAAGTAGCATTTTGAGAAACATCTTCAAACAAGTAATTGTAAACAAACTGACGGCATCTTCCAAAACGCCAGTATACTTTTAACAAAGGAGGTTAAGACAATAATAGAAATATGTTTGAGTTCAACTACGGAGGTAGAGATTTTAATACGAAAATACGATTGTAATGGTAATATTAACCACTCAGGGGTACTATAACGGCGTTGAATCTAACAGAAAGATTGTATGTTTGAACCCTCTTATTTGTATTGGGTGCTGTTAAATAAGGCGTAATTAACTCAATTTGTATATTTACAGCGTTTGCTATATAGGTAATGAATACCAAAACTGATAATATATCAATCACCAAAAATGAGCTTTATGTCATCAAAAGTAGAGATGTGAAGGAAACTGTATCTTAAATAGAATTTAAACGTAAACTCAATTTTATAGCTAATAGTTTAATGGGCACAAATTTACCATGACTAAAATTCGCGTTGCTTTAATTGAAGACCACGATCTTACCCGTTTGGGTATTCGGACAGCACTACAGCGTAATGTTGATTTTGAAATAGTAGGAGAAGCTGCTAATGCTAACGATGGACTACAAATCTTAAAAACGCTGCAACCAGACGTAGCAATTGTAGACATCGGTTTACCTGACAAAGATGGGATTGAGTTGACCCGAGAAGTCAAATCTACGATTCCAGGATTATTAACTAAAATTCTGATTTTAACTTTACGCGATAGTAAGGAAGCTGTGCTAGCAGCTTTTGCAGCTGGTGCAGATTCTTACTGTATGAAAGATAAATACGATAACTTGCTTGAAGCGGTTCGCCATACCCACAATGGTAATGCTTGGATTGACCCAGCAATAGCTCGTATTGTCTTGCAGCAAGCGCAAGAAACTCCTCCAGCGAAAGCGACATCGGAAACCAATCAATTTATCGAAAAATCTGAGTATGCCAATACTTCTAATAATGAAGATATGATTGACCCTTATACTCTTACTGAAAGGGAATTGGAAGTATTACAGTTAATTGTAGAAGGTTGTAGTAACGCCATTATTGCCGAAAGACTCTACATTACGGTGGGAACTGTCAAAACTCATGTCCGCAATATTTTGAATAAGCTATGCGCTGATGACCGTACTCAAGCTGCTGTCCGCGCTTTGCGTTCGGGATTAGTTGGATAGCTTCTTTAGATGAATCTGGGTATTTTTTGAGGAGATTAGAGATAAATTTACGACATTCACTTAATTCTGTGTTAGGAATGTGGGGGGATGTTAATAACTACCTTTTTGTTCCAACTGGGTTTATGGGCAAGATGAATTTAAACAAAATTATACAATCTTGCCTCTGAAAAATATATATGAAAATGATAGTCAACTATGACTGAGATTGAGGCAGGCAAACTCAAATTGATGGTGGTAGATGACGAGCTAGATAACCTAGATTTACTTTACCGCACTTTTAGGCGAGATTTTAAAGTATTCAAGGCTAGCGATGCTCGTACTGCTCTTGAAATTTTAGATAAAGAAGGTGAAATGGCTGTAATTATCTCTGACCAAAGAATGCCAGAGATGAATGGTACCGAATTTTTTGGACTTACAGTAGAGCGTTTTCCAGATACAATTCGGATTCTACTTACAGGTTTTACTGATGTAGAAGATTTAGTAGAGGCGATTAATTCTGGTCAGGTCTTTAGGTACATTACCAAACCTTGGAAGCCAGATCAACTTAGGGGATTGGTCGAGCAAGCCACCCAAACCTACAGATTGGTCAAAAAAAGAACTTTCGATTTACGTCGTTCTCTACGGCGAGAATCTTTAGTTAATGCAGTGACAACAGCAACTCGGGAATCTTTGGATTACCGTAGTATGTTGAAAAAAATTGTTGCCACAATTGGGCAAAGTTTTGAAGCTACTTGCTGCGTACTTAGACCTATCGAAGGAGAAAATATAGCACCAGAAGAATTTTTTTACAAAGATAATAATACTGAATCTGAAGATTTCTGCTCTAACGCTATTTCTTTGATAGAAAAAGTCCTGGAAAGTCGCAAATGCGAAATCTTAGAATATACTTCAGAGAATGGCGAAAGCTATCAACAATTAGCAGTACCGCTGACTTATCAGCAGCATTTACAAGCAATTATTGCTTTAAATCAACAGCAGCCCCATAGAAAATGGCAAAACGAAGATATTGAATTAATGTCTGGGGTTGCCGAACAAGCTGCGTTAGCTCTTTCTCAGGCAAAACTCTATCAAAGTCTTCAACAAAAACAAGAACAAATTCATGCTGAACTAGAAGTTGCGCGTCAAATTCAGCACAATTTGCTACGCCAAAGTTTACCCGAGGTAGAGGGAGTCAAGGTACAAGCTTGCTGTTATCCAGCACGAGAAGTGGGAGGAGACTTTTTTGAAGTCTTTGTTCATCCCAAGGGTGATTTATGGCTAGCTGTGGGTGATGTCTCCGGTAAGGGGGTTCCTGCTGCACTGTTTATGGCTAGTGCGATATCGGTATTACGCAGAGAACTATCTCAAGAAACACCTGCAATGCCAAATATAGTCATGAAAAATCTCAATGAGGCTTTAGGTGACGACCTTGTAAGCAATAATTGCTTCATTACTTTGGTATTAGCTCGATATTCCCCTAGTACTAAGCAATTGGTATATGCTAATGCCGGTCATATTTATCCAATAGTCTGCTCGCATAGAGATTCACAACCGGATGAACCAAATTTTCTTAAAGTACGTGGGATTCCTTTAGGTATATTACCTGATTGGAAGGCAGACGCTGGAGAATTAGTTCTTAATCCTGACGAAACTTTATTGCTCGCAAGTGATGGAATTACTGAAGCTCAGGTTTCAATGAAAACAGACTTTGGTAAGGAATCATCAGATAGTTTTGAATCAATGACACGTTCTATGCTCAACCAAGAAGGATTGTGGCAGTTATTACTCGAACAAGAAAAACCACTCAGCCTAAATAAATTACTAAGTCGTATCCATGTTGATACAGAAGTTCAAGAAGACGACCAAACTATACTTTCACTAGAGGTTTTATAGATAATGAAAAGTGAGCTTCACGTACCAAGTGACTTGAAGTATTTAAGTGTTGTAGAAAGCTGGCTACTCGGATGCTTACAAACAGAATTAGGCGAATCTGTTGATTGGAAGCGACAATCAAATCGTTTACGCTTGGTTTTAGTTGAAGCCTACTCAAATGTAGTCCGCCACGCTCACAAAGAACAACCCCAAGTCCCTATACTAATTCGCTTAGAATTGGAACAGAGGGATTTAGCTTTAGAAGTTTGGGATAAAGGAGAAGGTTATGATATGTCTACTTACTTTCCTCCTTCTCCTGTAGAAAAACAAGAAGGTGGTTATGGCTGGTTGATTATGAACCGTTTGATGGACAAAGTAGAATATGAACTACAAGTCGATGGTGGCAATTGTCTCAAATTAGAAGCTAGTTTGCCGGAAACAGCAGAAAAAGTTGAAGAAAAAGTTAACAATTAATTCGCTCTTACAATTAACTCAAATATAGTTCGCTCTCACTCTTTGACTTTTACAAACTATTAAAAAAAAACGATTTTATCTAAAGTTAACGCCCAAACCTACACTAATTCAGTAGGTTTTTTTATGCCATTTTTTCATTAACAATACTTAATCACGACTTACGCAAGAATAACGTAACTGCGTCATTACCTTAGCGCAGCGTGCCCTTTAGGACATGCGACAGCGACGTAATCCCTTGAAATACTGGGATTGCTTCGTTCGTCGCAATTACCCATCGTAAGCAATTTCGCGAACATAATATTAAAGATGATAACTTTTACTAAGTTTATTTGATTTATACCTGAGAATCATCAAATAATACATAAAGTGGCTACACTCTTAACTAAATTTTCTAGTCGGCAAATCACAATGCTGCAATCCACTAGTTAGGAGTTAGAGACTGATAAACTTGTTTTTCGCTTACTAACTTGTGGAGTATTGCCTACAGTTTATTCAGTATGTAGCCGCGAGAATTTATGTGAATATCCAAATACTATAATTTTCAGCGATGCCTATGAAAGCTTCATTTTGTTTGTCACCGCGATACCGTTTAGATGATGAGTCACCTTGGTTAGAGGGAATAGACCCTAGCCGTCATTACTGGATTAAAGTAAATGGGGAAAGTAATTTGAAAGTTGCAATTCCTGGGCTACTTGTTTCTTCTATGGATGAAATGAAGCAAGCAATGAAGAAATTCCGCTTGCTTGAACCCGGTCAACAAATGACTTTAGAAAGAGTTTCTAATACTTGTCAAATTCACTGCATTAGCCGCAACTGTTACGCAATCGAAGTTGAAATAGATAATGCACCAGTCTGGCATTTATTTGACCAAGAAACTTTAGATAGTTTATTTATGAGCGCCCACCCAGACTGGCAATGCGCCCCTTCTGATATAGAATTAGGAAGAAAATTATTATTACGTTCTTTAGAACAGGCTACAGCAAGTAAAAGTTAATGCTTAACTAGTTTATAGCTAGTTTTTGATAACTTTGGTTGCTATGTATTATTCCTGTCTGCTTAACATTCGCCTACTTTAACAAATCATAGCTTGTGAAAGACTATTTCCGTAATGAAAGTAATTCTTGCGGAGAAGCCAGAAGCTTAATTTTCACATCCAAAATTTGACAATTTTCATTCAAGAGAAATAGCCAAGATACATTTACACCAAACCAAGGAGTTTCAACTTTTCCTGCAACTTTAATTTGAGTTTGGTTATCTTCTAAAATTTCGCTAACACATTCACGAGGATAAGCTTTAATATCAATTGCTTCCTTGTTCAAATAATTTAAAATTGCATCTCTTCCAGTAACCCCGGATTCAAATGGGGGATGCATCACACCGTTTTCTGCAAATAAGGAAGCGGTTTTTTCGTAATCGTTTGCATTTAAACTATGAAAATAGTGTTGTATTGTTAGTTCGTTAATTCCTTGAATATCGATAGACTCTTTCGATTGGACTGCACTCATAAAATAGCCTCTATCAATTGCTTGTATTAGTTCTTTGAATATAAATATTTGAATATAAAAGCTAACAACTTTACAAGCTGCTTCAGAAATAATTTTTTAAAAGTTAAGTATTTCTTTGGATAGAAAGTTGAACCAATTATATTGTTTCCATTTTTATCAGAATTGTGTTTATTTTCTCTCTTTTCCTCTTTCTCTGCGCTCTGTGCAGTTTTTTTATAATTCCGGTGTAACAAGAATTGATATTACAGAATAAAGCATAGAGAAACTATAGGATATATAAATTATGTACTTAGTATCAAAGATATTTCGTACATTAATTCTGCTTAGATTAGAAGTTGAAACTAAATTATTGTAAGGTGAGCAATGATTCTCACCCCACAATCTACGGTTTATTGAAATCCAAAAAATAAGTTTTATGCAAATGCAGTAAATTTGTAAATAATCTACTGCTGCATTCTATGCTAAGGGGTCTACACCCATATCAGTTACAACTTTGCGAAGAACAGTAATTTGTTGACCGAAATCAAGTTCTTTGACACTTTCTAACAATTGAGAGCCATCACGAGACAATTGATAATTAGATGGCATTGGTACAACCAACCCTTTAACCATCAACTCTGATAATTCGTACCAGAAAGCTAACTTGGTATTGGCACTGAGAATACCGTAAGCGCGGGATACTTGAGTATTATTTTTTGCAGCCAAATCGCGCATTGCTTGCAACTGTTCGTTATGAGACATTTGCTTGATTTGATTGAGCAAACCTTCTGCTAATTGCAATCGTGCTGCACCTGTAGCAGCAGGAGTAATAGAACGTCCCATTTCGGTGTATGCAAACCATAGCACTGCTAACTGGTCATCTACTGAAAGGCTTTTGAATACATTCACAGTTGAATTGACTGCATCAATCAGCTGAGTATCGTAATCAAAAGCGCTGGAAAAACCGTTCTTGATTGAATCTGTGGAGAAAGTCATATCAGGCACCATTTGTAAACTTCGTAGCGAACTTTTAATACGGTTGAAGGCTTTGTATGTTGCTTTACCTTACACTTGCCATTTTGCATACAAACTTTACAAATTGCAAATAAAATTTACAAATAGGTGAAATAGCAAATCTAAAACAGGGGATCATAATCGCGGTATATGATAGGAGTGCCCTTTCCGGGCAAATCTTAAAATAAGATAAATGAATCAATTATCCACCCTTAGTAGCAGACAAATTAAAGAAAAAGCGCTAGAGTTAGGGTTTCATAAAGTCGGCATAGCTGCTGTAAATGTTACAGAGACTCAGGTGCAGAGATTACAAGCATGGTTAGCCGATGGTTATCATGCCGATATGGAATGGATGCGAAATCCTAAGCGTCAAGACATAAAATTAGTTATGCCAGAAGTGCGATCGCTAATTTGTGTGGCGTTAAATTACTATACAGAGCATCAGCGTCCCGAAAAAAAAGAATACGGAAAAATTTCTCGGTATGCTTGGGGAAGGGATTACCACAAAGTTGTCCAGAAAAAATTGAAAGCGTTTTCAATTTGGTTGGAGTCATTTGGTGAAAAAATTAAAACCAGACATTATGTAGATACAGGTCCAATCCAAGATAAAGTTTGGGCACAGCAAGCAGGAATCGGTTGGATTGCCAAAAACGGAAATGTAATTACAAGAGAATATGGTTCTTGGGTATTTTTAGGAGAAATTCTGACAAATCTGGAAATAACTCCGGATACTCCCCATACTCAACATTGCGGAAACTGTACTAAATGTATTGAAAGTTGTCCCACCGATGCAATTACAGAGCCATTTGTAGTAGATGCAAATCGCTGCATTGCTTATCATACGATTGAAAATCGTGATGATGAATTGCCTGAAAAAATAGCAGAGAATATGCAGGGTTGGGTAGCTGGGTGCGATATTTGTCAAGACGTTTGTCCTTGGAATCAGCGTTTTGCAAAAAATACTGATGTAGAAGAATTTCAGCCTTACCCTGGGAATATTGCTCCCAAGCTGATAGAATTAGCCAGAATCACAGATGAAAATTGGGATAAACAATTTCCGGCATCAGCATTACGGCGAATCAAGCCACAAATGTTAAGAAGGAATGCCCGTGCTAATCTTAAAGCATCGCGGATACAGCGAGAGGAATGACTCAGAAAGTAATTATTTTTGATTTCGATGGCACAATTGCCGATACAGTAGATGCGTTAGTAAGTATTGCCAATAGTTTAGCTGTAGAATTTAATTTCGCGCCGATTACTCCAGAAGAATTCGTACTACTCAAAAATTTAACTTCTAGAGAAATTTTTAAGTATTCCGGAATTCCCTTATTTAAAATACCTTTTTTGCTCAAGAAGGTAAAAAGAGAGTTAAAAAATAAAATTCCCGAACTAAAACCGATTCAGGGAATTCCAGAAGCTTTATTAGAATTAAAGGAAAATGGTTTGAGGTTAGGAATTATAACTTCTAATTCCAAAGGTAACGTCAAAGAGTTTCTCAAAATAAATAATTTAGATAATTTCTTTGAGTTTGTTCATACCGGAGTCACAATCTTTGGCAAAACTACAATAATTAATAATGTCTTGAAACAAAAACAAATAAAAACTCAAGAAGTTATATATGTAGGTGATGAAACCAGAGATATCGAAGCTTCAAAAAAAGCCCAAATAAAAATTTGTAGCGTGACTTGGGGTTTTAATTCCGAAGAAGCATTAGCAAAAGAGCATCCCGATTTTTTAATTCATCATCCCCGAGAGTTGGTGGAAGTGGTGAACACTGAGCAGTGTTAGCGTAGCGTGTCCCGGAGGGACATACAGTGAACAGTTATCAGTGAACAGTTAATCCCTAACTGATAACTCCTAATTTTTTTAGGAAACTGCAACAGTACTCAAGTCATCTGGAGTTAAATTTGAGTGTATAACTTCGCCATCGCGGAACCAAACAATACGTTGTGTTTGACTAGCAACTTCTGGTTCGTGAGTTACCATCACTACTGTAATTCCGGTAGAATTAAGTTCGGTAAAAATATCTAATACTTCTTGAGTCGTTTTAGAATCAAGCGCTCCGGTTGGTTCATCGGCTAAAAGTACAACAGGACAATTGACAATCGCACGAGCAATTGCTACACGTTGCTGTTGTCCCCCCGATAATTGATTTGGTTTATTATTCAAGCGTGGTTCTAAACCGACACGTTTTAAAGCTTCAATTCCTCTATCTTTTCTTTCAGCATAGGGTATGCTAGCGTAAAGCATTGGTAGCATAACATTTTCAAGCGCTGTAAGCTGCTGCAATAAGTGGAATTGTTGGAAGACAAAACCTAATTTTTTATTACGAATATGTGCTAATTGGGTATCATCCATTTGTGCAACATCCACGTTATCCAAATAATAATTTCCTGACGTAGGACGGTCTAAACAACCAATAATATTCATCGCTGTAGACTTACCCGAACCGCTGGGTCCCATAATCGAACAATATTCGCCTTCTTCTATAGTTAAATTGACATTGTTAAGCGCTTTTACTTGAGTTTCCCCGCTACCATAAATTTTAAAAATATCTTCTAAATGAATTATTTTATTAGACATTAGTGGTTAGTTGTTAGTTGTTAGTGGTTAGTTGTTAGTTGTTAGTTGTTAGTTGTTAGTGGTTAGTCGTTAGTCGTTAGTCATTAGTTATTAGTAGTTAGTTGTCAGTGGTTAGCGATGAATTTTTATAATTCAGCAAAAATAAGAGTAACCATATTAAAGGATATAAATAAGTTTCAAAGTCTGAAAATACATTTTATAATTTTTGACTGGTAACTGATAAGTGATAACTGATAACTGTTAACTGATTTAAGCGCTTCTTAAAGCAACAATTGGGTCAAGTTTGGCAGCGCGACGTGCGGGAACTACGCCGAAAAATAAACCGATTGTTCCAGAAATTCCAACGGCAGAAATGATTGCTACAGTTGAGATTCCGGCTTCTAAGGGACTCAACGCTGCTACTAACATTATCCCGCTAACGCCAACTGCTGTACCAATTAAGCCTCCAGCAGCTGAAACAATTACAGCTTCAATCATGAACTGTAGCAAAATATCTTGTTGAGTTGCACCAATTGCTTTTCTTAACCCGATTTCTTGAGTGCGTTCGGTGACGGAAACAAGCATTATATTCATGATACCGATACCACCAACAAACAAAGAAATACTGGCAATTGCAGCTAACATAATTGTTAATGCACCCGTTATTTGACCTACTGTTTTCTGAGCTTCTTTTTGAGAACGAACGGTAAAATCATCTTCACCAACAATCTTGTGTCGCAAACGCAATAAATTTCTAATTTGAAATTCGGCAGCATCTACAGTATTGCTATTAGTTGCGGAAACTACAAGATAATCTAAAGCAATTCCATAGGGAGAATTTCTTCCTACAAGTCGATTTGCTGAGGTTGTTATGGGTATCAATGCAGCTTCATCATAATTTGCACCACCCAATCCCGAACCTTTACCGACTAAAGTACCGATAATTTGAAAGCTGGTATTTTTAATTCGTATTTGTTTTCCTAAAGGATTAGCGCTACCAAAAAGTTTTTCTGTTAAATCAGCACCTAATACAGCTACTTGATTGCTGCGTTTGATGTCTATTTCGTTAAAAAAACGTCCTTTATCAACTTCAAAATCTCGCACTAATGGAAAACCTGGGGTAGTACCGATTATATTTACATCAGTATTTTGATTACCGTAAGTTACTATGTTCCTACGATTTAATTCCGGTGCAACTCCAGCAACTGTCGGAACTTGGTCTTCAATAGCTTGAGCATCTGCCAATACCAGAGTTTTTGGAATTTCAAAGGTAATTCGTTGAGTTTCTTGGTTTCCAGGAATTACAAACAGTACATTGGGTCCTAAAGATTCAAGTTGTTTGTTAACAAATTTTTGTCCCCCTTCACCAATACCAATCATCGCAATTACTGAAGCATTGCCGATAACAATACCTAACATAGTAAGAGCGCTACGTAATTTATTTGATAGCAGGGTTTTACCTGCCATTTGTACGCTTTCTGTAAAGTTCATGTATTAGTTGTTAGTTGTTAGTTGTTAGTTGTTAATGGTTAGTGGTTAGTTGTTAGTGGTTAGGAGTTAGGAATTAATTCCTGATTTTCTACCTCTTCTCCCCCCTCTTCCCCCTCTCCCCCTTCTCCCGCTCTTCCCCCTCTCTATCACTGACTGCGTTGCTCCAACATTTTCTGAATTTTGTAATCATTTGGTGGGCTGGTAAAAATGCGATTACCTTTTTGCAATCCTTCTAATACTTGAGTTTCGTTCCCGACTTGAGAACCAATTGTAACTTCTGTAAACTTAGCTTTATTGTTTTTGTTGGGTATCAATACACCTGTTTGACCTTTTTCTGTGACGATAGCAACTGTTGGTACCCATAAGGCTTTTACTTCATCACCTAGGAAAGTCAAGTTGACGTTTAAGCCCGAACGTAATTTGTCTCTACCTGTAGTAATTGCGACTCTGACTTGAAACAGTGTTACTCCTTGCTCGTTCACGGCTTCTGGAGCAATTAAACGTATATTTCCTTTGAATGTTTGGTCGGGATAGGCATCGGCAATAATCTCTACCTCTTGCCCTACTTCTATTTTGCCTATATCGGCTTCGGGGACGTTCGCTAATACTTCCAATCCCCTGGCAAGGGCAACAATTGAACTCGATGTAGCTGAAGCACTGCTAGAGGCAGATGTCGTAGGTGTGACAAATGCACCAATATTTGCAAATTTTTGCGTGATAATACCAGCAAAAGGAGCGCGAATTATCGTGTTGTCTAAATTAACTTGCTCTGTTTTAAGCTGTGCTTGTGCAGCACTAACTGCTGCTGCTGCTTGAGCAATTTCTTCGGGACGAGAACCACTTTCTAACAAATTTAATTGAGAGCGAGCTTCTTCTACTACTGCTTTAAGTCGAGCAATTTCTTCAGAACGACTACCGCTTTTTAATAAAGCTAATCTTTTCTGTGCTTCGAGTAAGTTTGCTTGAGCAGTATTATCTTCGCTGACAAATTGGTCTAGCTGGTCTTTTTGTATTGCTCCTTGACTATACAAATTTCGGTAACGTCTAACTCGCTCATTACTTAAATCAACTTTTGCTTTAATAGCGTTTACTTGTGCTTGCGCTTGAGCAATTTCTTGAGGTCGATTTCCCGAACTAGCAGCGTCTAATTGTGCTTGAGCTTGTGATAAACGGGCTTTGGCTTGACTGATTTCTTGGGGACGGGAACCAGCTTTTTGCTGGTCTAATCTTGCTTTCTGTTGTGCTAAATTAGCACGTGCTTGTAAAATTCTTGCTTGAATATCTGCACTATCCATTCTGGCAAGAATTTGGTCTTGTGTTACTTTATCTCCTTGTTCTACGTACAATTGAGTTACCGTACCAGGATTTTTGGGGCTGATATTTACGCTTTGAACTGGTACAACTTTTCCACTAGCATTCAACAGTAAAGTGACATTTTTTTCTTCTACAGAAACAGTAAGTTCTGTTATATCTTGTTCGTTGTTTGCTCGATTGACAATAACATAGGTAGTCGTTGCACCAACAACTAAAACCCCTGCTGCAAAAAGAGCCGCGACGAGCCAGCGAGGTAGTTTTTTAACTTTGCCAATTACGGGAATTTCTATGGGTGAAGCCATAAGAACAACGATAAATTTTGGGGAGAGTTTGGGTAAGGTAAAGTGGAATATGCTGTATCTGGAACTGATAGATTAAAGCAAAGTCAAAAATTAGGAGCGTGTTTATTTGTGCATGGTTTGGCAGCAATGTTTGAACTGTCTACCCCGAGGCGCAAGGTATTTCATGTCAGAGGCGATTTTAGAGAAAAGGTTAACTTGTATTTGTTTAACTTCTTTTATAGTAGCCTTTTCAGCTTACATATGGCTTGATAATAATGGGTGACTTTAGTCACGATAAATTAGTTTTTGCCAACACAGTAACTCGAATGTTAGGTACCCAAAAATGACTGAAGATAAAAGAGTAGTGATTGAGAAATTTAGCTGTCATCAACAGCCCAGATGGTTTAAGCTATCTGAAAGATTCTTTTATTTATGGGAAAAAGGCGGTAATAGTTTGCCTAAACGAGTCGGATTAATTTCTTTTCTATTTCTGTGTAGTTTTTTAAGCGTATCTCCTCACAGAGTTAATGCTCAAGCATTAGTACCTCATACGGTGCAACTTGATGCAGCGAAGCTAGAGGAGCAAGGGTTAGTTTTGGCACAAGAAGCCGCACAGCTAGTGCAATTTCGTCAGTACGAAGCAGCATTACCACGAGCGCGTTTGGCAACTCAACTTGCTCCGTCTAACGATAAAGTATGGTTCCTACTAGGGGGATTATATTTACAATCAAAAGAGCTTGATAAAGCTATCGGTGCTTTACAAAAAGCACAGAGCCTCAATCCTAAAAATGCTGAAACTTATTTTGCTATAGGTTCTGCAAAATTCCAACAGGAACAATATCAATCCGCTGCTAACCAATACAAAATGGGTTTAAAAATAAATCCTAAAGATTCAGAAGGCTTATTTGATTTAGGCAACGCTTACTATATGCTGGGTAAATTACCCCAAGCTATTGCCGAGTACAAAAAATCTATTAGTTACAAGCAAAATTTTTGGCCTGCTGTTAACAATATTGGATTAATTATGTACGAACAAGGTGATATCAAAAATGCCAAGAATCAATGGCAAGAAGCTATTGTCAAAGCTAATAATGTTAAAGAACCAGCCGCAGAGCCTCAATTGGCATTAGCTGTTGCTTTATACACCAAAGGCAATAACGCCGAACGCCAAAAGGGTTTAACAATGGGAGAAGCTGCACTCCGCATCGACCAACGTTATGCCAATTTAGAATTTCTGAAAGAAAATCTTTGGGGCAATCGCTTACTATCTGATACCAAAAAATTTCTAGAATTACCCAGTATACAAGCTGCCTTAAATGGAGAAACCCTTTCTCAACCTGCCGGACAATAGTTCTGACTTCAGTAATATTAAGAAACATACCGAGTATTTTTTATAGCGGCTAACTTAAACGCTATTATCATCAACCTTGTTTATATTGCCTAAACATGCATATAGTAGTACATAAATATTATGAAGAGAAGTAGCAGCTCAACTTAATTGGTGGGTTGCAATTTCTTGCTTGCTGAGGCAATTAGCCATCAACCATAATTTTTGTGTAAGCAACCATTAGGGACTAAGCCTGCCCTTGCCATCTTACGGCTACAACGGGCGGGCAACTAACTGTTCGAGAACAAGATGTTTTTTTAAGAAGCGTTGTTATCTTCAGGCAAAAGTGCGATGATTTGCTCAACAAACTGTTGGTGGTCTACCACAGGTTTTGAAATATAACCATCTGCACCGCTTTGTTTAAGAAAACTTTCGCGATCGCCTTCCATCGCGTGGGCTGTGACCAAGATAATAGGTAGTGTTGCTGTTTGGGGGTCAGATTTCAACATTTGTGTAATCTTAATACCATCAACAGATTTACCTTGATAAACACTTCTGGAAAGAGAAACATCCATTAAAATAATGTCTGCTTCTTTTGCTTGGGCAATTTTGATTACTTCGTCTACGTTCTCAGTGTGTTTAACACCTAAACCTCCACGTTTAGTTAAGATTTTTGAGAAAACACGAGCATTAACAAGATCGTCTTCGACAATCAAAACAGTTTTCATAAGAATTGATGGCACTTAGGGCGTATTTGAGGGGGATAAACGATTGAAGACAGAACGATTTATACCGTGTCTAGATTCTCCGAATCAAATTTGTATCCTTATAAACAAGGATAATACTACCTAAAAAGTAAGACATAAACATCAAGATTTTGTGATGCAGAGCATTTCATCCGTTATAAGTAAGGTTGCTGCTCCTATTAGTTACAGCAATATTTGTGTAGTTAAAGTTCAGGGAAAAAACTCATGGCAAAACAGTTAAACCTTCTCTCGACGGGACAGGTAATCACTACAGCCTTGCATACGGAAATGCAAAGGTCTTATCTTGAATATGCCATGAGTGTAATTGTGGGACGGGCGTTACCAGACGTGCGTGATGGCTTAAAGCCGGTTCATCGGCGGATTCTGTATGCCATGCACGAACTTGGTTTAACTCCGGATAGACCTTACCGAAAATGCGCTCGTGTGGTTGGAGACGTACTAGGTAAATATCATCCTCACGGAGATCAGTCGGTTTACGATGCTTTAGTGCGTTTGGTACAGACATTTTCTTGCCGCTATCCGTTGTTAGGGGGACACGGTAACTTCGGTAGTGTAGATAACGACCCACCTGCGGCGATGCGCTATACAGAGACTCGTCTCGCATCAATTAGCCATGAGGGGATGCTTGCTGAAATCGGTGATGAAACAGTAGATTTTATTGGAAATTTTGATAATTCTCAGCAGGAACCAACGGTTTTACCAGCGCAGTTACCATTTCTATTGCTCAATGGTTGTGCTGGGATTGCTGTGGGAATGGCTACAAATATCCCACCGCATAATTTAGGTGAAATTGTAGATGGTTTAATTGCTTTAATTGACAATCCGAATTTATCAGACGAAAAATTATTTAAAATAATTCCCGGACCGGATTTTCCCACTGGTGGAGAAATTGTTGGTAAAGATGGTATTCACGAAGCATATACTACGGGTAGAGGTGGTATTTTGCTGCGTGGTGTTGCGAATATAGAAGAAGTCCCCACCGGTAAAGGTAACAAACGACGCACCGCCATAGTAATTACCGAGCTACCTTATCAAGTAAATAAGGCTGGTTGGATTGAAAAAGTTGCCGATTTAGTTAATCAAGGAAGACTGACTGGAATTGGTGATATCCGGGATGAAAGCGACCGCGAGGGAATGCGAGTCGTTATAGAGCTAAAACGCGATGCAAATCCCCAAGAAGTTTTATATTACTTGTATCAGCAGAGCGCCCTACAAACTACTTTTGGAGCAATTCTCCTAGGTTTAATTGATGGACAACCGCGCCAACTAAGTTTGCGTTCGTTGCTGCAAGAGTTTTTGGATTTCCGCGAACAAACTCTTAATCGTCGCTACTCTCACGAATTAGGCAAAGCAGAAAGTCGCTTGCATCTGGTAGAAGGATTGCTCAGCGCACTTTCTCAAGTAGATGAAGTCATAGAGATTTTGCGACAGGCTCCCGATGGTTCAACAGCTAAAGTTGGTCTTATAAGTAGACTGGAGTTGAGCGAAGTACAGGCAGACGAAATTTTAGCCATGCCTTTACGTCGTCTCACCGGTATGGAGCGACAAAAATTACAGGAAGAGTACGAAGAGCTTGAAACTAGAATTAATACGTTACGTAACTTACTCAGTGATAGAAAGGAATTACTTAAAAGTTTAAAGAAAGATTTGCGGAGTTTAAAAC
>JBCBHT010000120.1:0-20780 GCA_038525335.1 Cyanobacteria bacterium J06621_15
TTCAGGTGAATGCTTCGTTTCACTCCGTTCCACTCGCAATGACAATGTGTAATTAATTTTGTTTAACTACTTATGTCTACCACATCAGAATATAACCATCAATCTCAAGCTAATAAAATATTAGTTTCTTTAAATCTAAATGTCCCCTTACAGTTTGAAATTGAGTTACAAACAACACAATCTCAAGAACTAAATCAACTAAATAATCAAGAAAGTTTAATTTCCGATATCGTTTTAAATGAAATAAACCAAACTAAATTAAATGAACAAATAAAAGATGCACTTTACAACTTGGAAGATAAGAGCTTAGATAAACTTCAAGAAAAGAAACTAAGAACTATAAAATCTCGAAATATTTCAAATGAATTATTAAGTAATGCAAACGAACCACAAAGCAATCAGCAGAACGAAATCATAGCAAATAAAAGAAAAATGCGTTTAGCTGATTCATTAAATAATAGTTTAACTTTAACAGTAAATTTGATGGGGACAATGCTGCGACTTGGTAAATTAGCTAACTATAGTTGGGAATAAGATTTAAGCAGTTTATCTATAATATCCATAAGTAAAATTTAATTATACCTAGAGTAAATTGTTGCAAATTTTCATATTTCTTCTGCATAATTCCTTTGTGTCGGCATCCACTTATATAGTAAGAATATAAAAAAATACTTGTTAGACGGGTGGTATAGTGACTATGAACACTTCTTCAAGATATTGGAAAATTTGGCGAATTAACCCTGCTGCGGAAAAATCAGGGTATAAACATTTTCCATTAACAGCCGCTAAAGAGTTTGCAAATAGTCAAATATCCGATACAAAAGATAGTAATGACCAAAATACTTTACTATCTTGTTTTAAAGGTGAAAATGATGGTTCAGATACTATCAATCGCGCTCGGGCTGGTCTTTGTTTGAGATGCTATGTATCTGAACCAATTCTGAAGGAATGCAAAAAACTAGACTCTTTATTTAGCGGTGAAAAGCAATTTAGCTATCGAGATTTACTACCGTTTGTTCTCAATGATGATGGAGAAAAATTAATTGTTTTAGACCAAGATGGTAAAACACAACTAATGGTAGATGAGTGTTCTAAAACTCTCGCTTCAAAATATAATTTCTTTTCTGTAAAGATTTTACAAACATTTAATCCCGAGTTACAATCTCGGATGAGTTTGGATAATTGGGCTTATTTACAAACGAAACAAAATCCCGAATTAAAAAAGTTTTTATCGGAATTCGGTTTTAAGCATTTGAGTGATTGGGCACTTTTAAATAGAGTTAGAAAAAAGCAGCTTGAGCGTTTATTAGACCAGGAAAGCTACGTTATCCAAACTTTTCATGCTGTTTACCGTCGTGACAGACAGCAACAAAAAAATAGAAGTAACAAGAAATGTCCCGACCCAACTACTGCTCAATTAGAGGAAATGTTGGGTTATTTACAACAGCAGCAAATTTGGATTAATACTCCGGTGCAGTTAATTAAAGAACTTAAACAAATTGCGCTACAGCTGAGAAGATATGATGTTTGGAGTTCTAGAGAATCTTTAGATATATATGATGAGGAAAGCGGAACTTATGTAATTAGAAGAGATTTACCCAACTCATCTATTGATGAAGCAGATGTAGAGCAGCAAGACTTCTTAAAGTTCTTACAACAGAATCTTTATACAACGTTATCTCAAACAATTAAACAGCAAGTAGAAGCTAATATTCAAAAATTACAAAAAAGTAAAAAATATGGGTGCTTTGCTGCAAAATATATTCAGGGATTGCATTTGTATTACGCAGAAGGAATGTCTTTAAAAGAGATTACTCCTGAATTAGGGATGAGTAGTTGGGACCAAACTAGACGAGTTTTGAATCCCGGAGAACTTTTATCAAAAGTACGTGCTAAAACTATTGAGCAGATGCTAGAAATTATTTTGAAAAAAGCCGCAGAAAAAGGTTTAACAAAAATTCCACCGTCTGCAAATTATCTAATGACTTTAACCGAACAAATTGAATCTTATCTTGATGGAGAAATATTTCAACAAGCTGCTGAGGAAATTAGAGCGGGTAAAAACCGAATAATGAGTAGCACTTATGCTCAGAAACTTCGTTGTTATATTCAAGAATGTTAAAGGAACAAGTAAGCCAATTATGTTAGGAAATTAATCAGAGGGGATTGGGAATTGGGGATACTTAAATCTTGCACCATTCTTGTTAAGCCCTAATACCCCCTCGGAATCAATTCCGAGGCTCATATACAAAGTACGTTAAAACGCACTATAATCACCTAAAAACCATGCTCAGTCTGATTTATCAGACTTTGTGGTGGGTTCCTTGGAATTGATTCCAAGGTGGTTGTTGAGAATGGTGCTGTTCGGTCAGGATAGGAAATACAAATTTTTAGAAAACATTAAACTGATGTAGAGACGTAACAGTGTTACGTCTCCTCTTACCCGTACTGTCGGACACCCCTCTCTGATATCTTAGAGAGGGGAGTTTTGACTGTATCTAAATGACAACTGCTATAAACTGCATAAGCTTGTGGAATTTACATCTATTTATCTTTAAACATGAGGTAAAGTTATGCCAAATTCAACTTATTCCCAAGACCTAAGACTTTTGCTACCAGAAACCGTTTGGTTAGAATCCGAACACTTCTCCTTAGCCCAAAAAATCGTTTCCTCAGCTACCGTTGATAGTGACTCGTGGCAAACCTATCTTAATACATTAGCACTACTTGCCCTTGAAGAATGGTTTAAAGAACGCTTACCCAATAAGGTAATTTCTAAAGACACTAGCTCTATTCAAGCTGCTGGTAATCTCAACATTGATGAATTCAAATTTTGTGCGATCGCAATCGAGCATTTGCTGGATGAAGTGGTAGGAATACCGCAAGTGATAGTGGAAAAACCGGAGTTAGCAGCCCATTTCTATGTGATACTAGAAGTATTAGAAGAAGAAGAGGAAGTTATAATTAAAGGCTTTTTACCTTACAAGCAATTGATAGAGATGAAAAGCAATTTTAAACTATCTGTGGATGAAGGTTGTTATCAAATACCACTGTCTGCATTTGATATGGAACCAACTCATTTATTATTGTATCAGCGTTACATACAAGCATCAGAATTTGCTTTACCTGTTGATAATCAAATTATCTCAGTAAGCGAATTATCCGAACTTGTAAGCACAACCACCACAAAATTAAGTAACTGGTTGCAAGGAGTAATTGATGAAACCTGGTTAACAATAGATGCGATTTCTAATCCAAAATTAAATTTAGCTTTTAGTACTAGAAGTGTTGATACAGGTATTAAAAAAGCAAAAATTATTGATTTAGGAATAGATTTGGGTCATAGAAAAGTTGCGCTGATGGTCAATATATCTCCGGATAAAGCGATTGAGAGAAAAGATGCAAGTAGTGAAAAAATTAATGTTTTAGCTCAGTTATATCCAGTCTCTGGAGAAAAGTATTTACCGCAGAATATCAAGTTGATGTTAATTTCTAAAGCGGGTAAAAATCTTCAAGAAGTTACTTCTAGAATTCATGATAACTATATTCAATTAAAACCGTTTAAAGGTCTAGCTGGAAAAAAATTTAGCATTCATATTAGTTTAGAAGATATGGTTGTTAAAGAAAACTTTGAATTATAGCTACTTGTGCTTAATAATTTGTTGAAATTATTGAAAAAAAGGAAATAGGGCGGAGGTCGGGGGAGATATTTACTAATTTGTTAGTATATCATAATTATCAGAATGAAATATTAGATAATATAAAACAATACAAATTGTAACTACAAAATAAAAAGATTAATAAAAAATGATTCATCATATTTCTATTCCTGCGAAAAATCCTGCTCATATTGCTTCCGTAATCGCGGAACTGTTTAATACTAATTATTGCGCTCCCTTTCCATCTCATGAGGGTAGCTATGTAGCTCTTGCTGGTGATGAGTACGGAACTGTAATTGAAGTTTATCCTTGGGGTACTTTAATGACTCCAGGAGAAGACGATAAACCAATACAGTTTCAACATCAAAATACTCCAAATCAGTTTATTTCTTGTCATGCTGCAATGTCGATTCCTCTTAACCAATCGCAAATCGAATCGATTGCTGAGCGGGAACAATGGCGATGCTTGCGCTGTACTCGTGGTAGCTTTGAAGTAATTGAGTTGTGGTTAGAAAATACGGTGTTGCTGGAATTAGCGACACCTGAGTTAGCCGAACAATACATAAATGCTTTTATCCCGGAAAAAGTAGCTGAATATTTTGCGGGAGGAAAGTCTTGATTTAAGAATATTAAACATTAAGTTACTGCTGTTGTAATATCTCAATTATTTTCACTATCACTTCTTCTACTTTTTCTGGTTTGAGTTGACCTGCTTTGTAGAGAATGATTGATTCATCAGCCGTGAATAAGCGGTTAGGTCGGATATTATACTCCCAACGGCTAAAAACTTAACTTTTCGTAGGTTGGGTTGAACGAAGTGAAACCCAACAGTAAGTAGGTTTTTGTTGGGTTTCGTACCTCAACCCAACCTACAATAATTAATCCGTTTAGAGTATACTAATTTGATTCAGCCCACCTGTACTAAAATCGCTACTGTCAATCCTAATAGCATATTCATCACTTACTGCTTGACTGGTAATTTGACAGAGAATCAAGTCATTTCCTCTTAAATTAGCTACAACTACAGCAGGTCTACGTTTTGATTGGGTTAAGTCAGAGAAAGGAAACGGGACAATAACAACATCACCTTTTATAAATCCTGCCATGCTTCCTCTTCTTCTGGTTTTAACCAATCTTTCTGTAGCGAAGATTCACTTAAAAGGGTTATTTCTAATTTTTCTTGTTGACGCTTATTTTGCAAAAACTGAATAAAATCTAATACTTGTTGTAAGAGAGGTTCTGGTACTTTTTCAATTTCTTGTAGAAGCTGTTCTTTTATTGTCATGATAAGTGAACCAATTAGAATTTGATATTCTCGAAGTCTGTATATAAAGACATTTTATCGTTTTTCTCGTTCTCCGGTTCCGGGAAAATCTTGATTTAATTGGTTCGTTTTCTGGGTAAGGTTGGGAGACGTAGCAATACACCCCGTCTCTACATTAATATTAGGTGTTGGAAAAAAATATTATTGATGATTTATTTCGATTTTTTGAACCGTTTTGAGGGCAATTTCTTGTAGAAACTGGTGGCTAGCTTTAGCTAATAGTACCATTGCCAAACACCAAAAACATATTACTACTACAGATATTAAAGTCGATATTGCTGTAGATTCAGATTTATTTTTGGCAATATTTTGATTGGTGGTATATCGCTGAAATTCGGGTTTGAGTGGGTAAACATTATTTTTAGAATATCTCATCAGACAAATTATGTTGGAGTGCGATTTGATTGGTAATTTTTTAGTTTTGTAAGAGAATTATTATTGATGGATAGTACTAGATGTTTGAGGAGTTGTACTATAAATCAATTGCTGTTTAGTTCTATTTCTAATTAACGCACTACCTCCAATATTGATAATTAGAATAGTTGCTATCAAACAACATGCGAATATTTCGTTACCAAGACATTTTAAGTTATATTTTTTCTGACCTTTTTGATTCTCAAATTTAAAATTATCAGTATCATATTTCCACAAATCATAAAAACACCCCTGTTTATTTTCCTGCAAAATACTGCTTATTTCGTTACGATTGATTTTTTGATTATTGGTATTTCCCATAATAGATAAATCTCGAAAAAAAATAGACAACAAAATAAACAACAGATTTATTCTATTTACTCTATAGGTGGTGCTATTGCTCGTTTATGCAATTAATATCAAAATCATCCGATTTTTTTACATTTTTTAATTAAGATTTGTAATCGAGGTATTATTGCAATTAGCTGCTAGCTGTTATATGAATATGGAGACCCCAAGACCGCACTTTCTGCTACTTTCTTTGGTAATTATGATTTCCAACACCGACCTACTCGGGTAAGATAATAAAAATTGAAATAATCCTAGAATATGCAATATAAAAGATGGATATCAAAAATATTTTTATTTATTCTTGCAGCAACAATAACTTTGGTTTGGGGATTAATGTCAAATCCCATTTCTTATAAAGCTGTTTACGCTTTTAAAATTAGTCAAAATAATCTTAATCCACAAGGTTTATTACAAGAAGCTAAAATACTTTACGATGAAGGTAATTTTACTAAATCCATAGCTATTTTAGAGCAAGCAGCGCAAATTTTTGAAAGTCACAATAATCCGGTTAAGCAATCTATCGCACTCAGCAATATTTCTAATGCTTACAAGCAAATAGGAGATTATTTAAAAGCTCTGAATTATATTACTAAAAGCCGCGAGCTATTAGAAAATTATTCAAATATTGCTGATAAAAAAGAATTATTAAAAATATTTGCTCGCGTTTTAGATATTCAAGCTAACTTACAATTAACTTTAGGAAAACCCTCATTAGCTTTAGAAAACTGGAAAGCAGCTACCGCTATCTATAAAAAAGAAAATTTCAACAACGCAAAAATTCGGAGTTTAATCAATCAGAATATCGCATTACAAGCTTTAGGACGTTATCAATTAGCTTTTAAAATTTTAGAACAGGTACTTACAGAATTAAATCAAGAACCAGCTTCTGTTCTTAAAGTCATAGCATTACGCAATTTTGGTGACGTTCAACTATATATAGGTAAAATAGATACTTCCTTAAAAACCTTGCAGAAAAGTTATGAAATTGCTCAAGAAATTAGAGATAACTCACAAAATAATTCTCAAATAGCTCAAACATTATTGAGTTTAGGAAATGCTCTACGTGCTTCTTCAAATAGATTACGCTCACCTTTACAAAGTGCAAGAATATTTAAAAAAACAACTCCTTTAGTCTATGTTAGTAAACTAATATCGCCAGAGGCAATCAAATTATATCAGCAAGCCGCACAAACTTATGATAATGCTTCAGCTAAATCAACATCACCTGAAATTGCAATTAAAGCAAAATTAAATAAACTAGGTGTATTAATAGAATTGAAAGAATTTTCACAAGCTGATAAATTATCCTCTGAATTGCAATCAGCTATAAATAAATTACCTATATCTAAAACATCAATAGAAGCCAGAATTAATTTAGCGCAAAATCTATTATTCTTAAAACAAGTCAGCGCTGAAAATACATCGAAATGGCAAAATATAGCTCAAATATTAGCTTCATCGATTAAACAAGCAGAAATTCTCTCAGATAAGAGATTACAAGCTTATGGAATGGGTATTCTTGGTAGCGTATATTTACAAACTGAGAACTTCACTGATGCTCGTAAACTAACTAAAAAAGCTGTTGAATTAGCTGTATTGATAGAAGCTAAAGATATTGCTTATTTATGGCAATGGCAATTAGGATATATATTCAAAGTTGAAGAAAATATTACCCAAGCAATAGATTATTATTCTCAAGCTGTCAATAATTTGAATGATTTACGGGGTGATTTATTAGTTCTCAATCCAGATATACAATTCTCATTCCGCGATAATGTCGAACCAGTTTACAGACAATTAGTTGATTTACTTTTACTACCATCAAATTCTCAGAATATCAGCAACAAAGAACTTAGTATAAATAATAAAAATAATAAAAACTTAAAAAAAGCTCGCGATGTAATTGAAGCTCTACAGTTAAGAGAAATAGAAAATTACTTTCAAGAAGTTTGTTTGCAGGCTAAACCTGAAATTATTGATACGATAGTTGATAAAACCGATAATACAGCAGCAGTTATTTATCCAATCATTTTACAAGACCGTCTAGAAATAATTCTCAAGCTTCCCAATCAAAATAAATTTAATCATTACACAACTTATATTAAAGCCTCAAAGCTTGAAAAAACATTAGAAAAATTACAGTATAGTCTCAGACAACCAGAACAAATTAATCGGGTCAAAAATATTTCCGGAGAGATATATAGTTGGTTAATTCAACCATTAGAAGTAGATTTACAAACCAATCAAATAGAAACATTGGTATTTGTCTTAGATGGAAACTTGAGAAATATTCCAATGGCTGTACTTTACGATAATAAAGCACAAGAAAAACCAAAATATTTAATTGAAAAATATGCGATTGTTTTAACTCCGGGTTTACAAATGTTAGAACCAAAATCGTTACAAGCAACAAAATTAAATATTCTCATGGCTGGGGTGAGCGAAAAGCGGTTAATTAATAACAAAGAATTTAATCCTCTTAATAACGTGGAAGTTGAATTAGATGTAATAAAATCACAAATACCGAATAGCAAAAAACTATTAAATCAATCCTTTACCGATATCAATTTAGAAAAGCAAGTTGACTCAGCTAAATACACTGTAGTTCATATTGCTACCCACGGTAATTTCAGTTCAAACTTAGAAGAGACTTATATTCTTACCTGGAATAAATTATTAAAAGTAGAAGATTTTGACAGATTATTTCAGATTAATACAAATGTAGATGCTAGAACTATTGAATTATTAGTTCTTAGTGCTTGTGAAACTGCAAATGGAGACAAAAGAGCAGCTTTAGGTCTTTCTGGAATAGCCGTTCGTGCGGGTGCTAGAAGCACGTTAGCCAGTTTATGGGCTGTTGAAGATGAATCAACTGCTCAATTAATCGGTCAATTTTATCAGGAATTACAAAACAATAAATTGAGCAAAGCTAAAGCATTGCAGCAAGCTCAAATTAAACTTTTAAATAATAACGAATCACCCTTAATTTGGGCGCCTTATGTATTAATTGGAAATTGGCTTTGACAATTAACAATTAACAATTAACAATTAACAGTTAAAGCTTTCCTACAGCAACTGAGGTACAGTTTGACATCATCCAGATAAAACTGTACTCTACCTCCCCTCTCCTTGATAAGGAGAGGGGTTGGGGGTGAGGTTTTTAGATATACCGTACTTTGACTGGGAAACGCTATAACAGTTAACAATAAAACAAAAAAATATTTATTGAGGGGGATTTATTAGTAATTTTTAACTGAATAAAGACGATTTCCCATTTGCTTTCTTCTTTTTGGTTTTCCCCGTTTAGAACCGTTATTATATTTTTTTCGACATTGTGTTTGTATTTGCATCAAACTGCTATTATAAAATTGTATTGGTTCTGCAACTGTTGGTGTGTGAATACCAATAAAGCCAATAGATGTGATGATGATAATAATGCTTAATTTGATGTGCTTGAGATTATTTTTACTTACAATATTTACACTCATAACTTTTAGGATTTGATAATTGGGACTTTGCTCTGGAAAATACCCACAGCGTTTTCTTCTAAATAAATGTTTTTCTAATTAACGCAAGCACGCTAACTAATATCTCTACCTGTAGCAAGTGAGAATAAAACGTATATTTAGAAATTATTCTTTACTCTATATAGCTGTAATAATTTTTTAGGAAGACTTGCACAAAACTATGTATTAAATCATCTTTGATACAAGTTAATAGTAATCCTAAGTTGAATTATTCCTAATTATTAATAGGGTTATGAAAATTCAACTTATTCACTTGAAGTTAATTCGATAAATATAATCAGTGTTTCCCTGACAGCAATAAAAGCTCAAACCTATAGCAATCCTAGATGAGTTGTGAGAAAAAGAAGTGTCAGAAACCCGGTTTTTTCAAAAAACCGGGTTTCTAAAATCTCACGAATGATTTAGGAATGCTATATAATTAATTATTAAACCTTTAACCTTTAACCTTTAACCTTTAACTTTTAATCCTATTCGCTGATTTTTCCGACAATCGGTTTATCTGTTAAATCTTGCAATCCTAAATTACTTAATAATTGCGACCAATTTTTATTAATACTCTTATTTCGAGGATTTGATAAACAACTTTTCGCGAGTTCTGTAAAAGCTGAATACCAAATACGATTATTAGCGTAAAAAGCAATTCGCTGACGAGGAGATTTAATTCCACTCAATTGCTTTTGCTGTTGTGATTGTAGCGCTACCCTTTGTACCCATCCCCTGACGTAAATAGGTATTGTTGACTCGGAATCTTCACAATACAGTTTAAAATACCACTGATAGATTTTATTAGTCTCTAAAGTCTTGTCAGCAAGACTAATACCAACTATACCTTCACCTTTTTTTATCAGGAAATCTTTTCGATATACATCATTATGTTGTTCATCTTGTAAAACAAATTCTCCTTTGGGTATCTCACTCGATTTGTAAGGAATATATAACCAAAATGTTGGATTTGCTTCCACTACTTTACCAACTTGGTTTTCTGGAATTAAAGCTGTCAACGGAATATTCGTAGCGGGACAATCGTTACGATTACCCATTCCTCTTCTTCTAGTTGGTCTTCCTCTTCTATCCCCAGTTTGCTGTCTTCTTGGTCGTACTGGTTTCTTAGAAGCATTTCTATTTCTATTGGTTTGGGTTTGCGATTTTGCTGCTACTGGTTCATACCAATTTAAACTAGTCAGTGTTAATAAAGTAATACTAAATTTAATTAGATTTATCGTGTTTATTTTCATAAATTCAAGTATCCCTTCATCAATTGTATTTATATTTATTTAAATAAAAACTAATATTACATCAATTAATTTTGAATTGAACCATTTTAGATAGCTTATCAAACTATCTATAAAATTAATAGACAATAGTTATCTGAGCCTGTGTTTATTTTCTACACTATAAGTAAATTTTTTTGTAAATATCTATTTTGATATATTTTTAGATATCGGATAATTATGAGTTAATCAGCTTTGCTGAATTTGTGGTTCTTCAGTAGAGCGCTACCATTCCCTATAGCGGTTTTCGGTTAAGTGCAATACACAGCCCCCTTCCCCTCTCCAAAATATCGGAGAGGGGTGGAAGGAGAGGGTCTCCGGTCAATCTGTATTCCATCCAACTGAAAACCGCTATATCAGCTGTTCCTCGTTCCCTTCCCAAACGAAATATTTCACTTATTTTGCACAAGCACATAAAAAAAGTGCATAAGTTAATTTAAGTGTCACCTATTTCAAAGTGTAAGGAGGGAAGACAACTTCTTTACCTTCTACAAATTGATTTAACTGCTTAATGAATGTCTGTTTAACCCTTAATCTTATTACTTTATTTAAGATGGTTGAAGAGACACAATCTAGCAGCTTATCGGCAACGGAAACATTGTTATTCAAGTCTTAATGAATAATTACAATCAATGTTTTTGTAGCTATAAATTCTCAAACATCAGAAGAAATGCAAAACAACCAACGAGAAATTGTTAACATGGATAAAATCAAACAATTGCAAGAAGAAGTCAATCAACGTATGGAAGAAGCGATTACAAGCTCTAACTTTCCTGAATTCTTGAATAGCAAAGGTTTAGTTGAAAAGACTTTAAAAGTTCAAGTTATGCTCGACTTAAATAAAATCCGGGACACGGATTATATCACAGATAAAGAACTTCAAGATGCTTTACGAGAAATGCCTGGTACAGAGATTACTCTAAGATGTTGCTATCCCTGCGGTCCTCAATGGTGTAGTTGTTAATCAATACTTGTAAATTATATTTTGAATGCTCAAAATAACCAAAAAAGGTTATTTAGCTGTAGTATAAAAATATAATATCTATATGCTCGACTTTTTAACATTCATAAAAGTCGAGCATATTATTTTGATGTGTTTATTATTGTGGTATTTTATTTAAATTGCAATACTAGGAATGACTTATGATTCCGAAGCATTATTTTCAAAAGCTAGCATTTACAGCATTCACAACCATCATATTCTACACGAACTCTGTTAGTTCTCAAATTGTTCCAGATACAACTCTACCTAACAATTCTCGCATCAAAATACAGAATAATATCAACATTATTGAAGGTGGAACTCAAGCAGAAACTAATCTATTTCACAGTTTTGAGCAATTTTCTTTACCTATTGGTCAAACAGCATATTTTAACAATATTCAAAATATTCAAAATATAATTACCCGCATCACAGGTAATAATATTTCTAATATTAATGGTGTGATTCGCGCTAATGGTACGGCAAATTTATTTTTAATTAATCCCAATGGAATTGTTTTTGGTGAGAATGCTGCTTTAAATATTGGTGGTTCGTTTTTAGCAACTACCGCAAGTAGTATTAATTTTGCAGACGGAACAAAATTTAGCGCGACACAACCCCAAGCAAAACCACTTTTAACTATAAATGTTCCTATCGGTTTACAGTTTAATAAAACCGCTGCACCTATCCGCAATCAATCTCAAACTTCTGTTAATGGTGCAACCAATTTCTTTAGTCAACCTGCTGGTTTACAAGTACCCGTAGGTAAAACTTTAGCACTGATTGGCGGTGATGTAATCTTAGAAGGTGGTAATTTAACCGCAGATTCGGGACAAATTGAAATAGGAAGTGTTGCTGGTAATGGCTTCGTTAATCTCAATTCAACAGATAAAGGTTGGATTTTAGGGTATGAAGATGTTAAAAATTTTCGCAATATTCAATTAATTCAACGAAATACTAATGATTCAACTGTTGGAACGATAGTAAACGTAAGTGGAAAAGATGACGATGGTAGTATTCGATTACAAGGTGATTTTGTAGAATTAGTTGGTAATTTAGTGCTTTTAACTACTGCAACAACAGATGATACTAATGCTGGGGACATAACCATTAATACTAAACAATTATCTATACGGGACGGGGCACAGGTATTAGCTTTTACATCTGGTCAAGGTGCAGCAGGAAATATAATTGTCAATGCTTCGGATTCCGTAGAATTAATTGGTGCATTTACTAGCAAAAGTGGTAGCTTAGTGAACAGCGGATTGGTTAGTGCTACTGCTGGTGATGGAAATGGAGGAAACCTTACTATTAATACAAGCAGATTAATTATTTATGATGGAGCAAGAGTATCAGTACAAACTTCTTTTAGACCTGGAAGTGAGAATTCACAATTTATTTTAGCAACAGGGAAAGCAGGTAATTTAACTGTCAATGCTTATGAGTCTATAGAATTAGCTGGTAAAACAGCAGCGGATATTAGCAGTACTCTTGTATCTAGCACATCAAATTCAGCGGATGCAGGAAAAATAACGATTTCAACAAAGCAGTTAATTGTCAGAGATGAAGCTGAGATTAGTGTTAGCAGTCTATTTCCAAAACTTCCACCAAATATAAATTTTGTCGGTGATACAACTAATTTAGGAAATGCAGGAAAACTAAAAATCACTGCTGATTCTATACTTTTAGATAACCAAGGTAAATTAATTTCTGAAACCGAATCAGCAAACGGAGGAAATATCAATCTTCAGTTACAAGATTTATTATTACTACGTCGCAATAGTCAAATTTCAACTAATGCTGGAAAATCACAACAGATAGGTGATGGTGGTAATATCAATATTAATATTCCCAATGGTTTTATTGTTGCCTTACCTGAAGAAAACAGCGATATCACCGCGAATGCTTTTACTGGTAGTGGTGGTAGAGTTGATATCAATGCTAATGGTATTTTTGGGATTCAACCCCGCTCTCGTGATGAATTAATAAAACTTTTAGCTAGTAATAATCCTAGTGAAATCAATCCACAAGAACTTTTAACCAGCGATATCACCGCAATTTCTCAACAAAACCCCAATTTAAATGGTACCTTAAGCATTATTGCGACTGACGTAGAACCGACAAGAGAATTAGTAGAATTACCAGAGATACCAGTTGATACAAAAGTTTCTCAAGTCTGTCGATTTACTAGAGGAAATCAAAGCGAATTTGTTTTTACAAGACGTGGTGGTTTACCCAGTTTACCAAGTGAAGCTTTGAGAAGTGATTCCGGTTTAGATGTTGGTTGGATTGATGGAGAGAGGGAGAGCAGGGGAAGCAGGGGAAGCAGGGGGAGCAGGGAGAGCAGGGAGAGCAGGGGAAGCAGGGGAAGCAGGGGGAGCAGGGGAAGCAGGGGGAGCAGGGGTAAAATAATCCAAAATCCAAAAGAAATGCATCCGTTGTTAAAATCTAAAATCCAAAATCCAATTGTTGAAGCTACTGGTTGGGTTAAAGATGAAAATGGTGATATCTTTTTTGTAGCTGGAAAAGAGAATTTTAATAATATAAATTTAAAGGGATGCTAGAAAATTGAAAATTGATAATTGTTAATTGATAATTGTTTTTTTGCTCTATAAGTTCCAACACAACCGCTACCTAATAATAATCCAAATACGGACGGAATAAATGGTATCCAAGCACCTTGGATTAATAATGTATAGCAAAGAAAATATAATATAATTTGAGTTAATCCTATATTTAATGCTAATTGTAGTGATGATTTACTCTTCCAAGCTATGATTCCCCCAACTATTGACCAGCAGTAAATCCAAAGTGCTTCTGTCCATTTTGACCATACCCACAATAACGGTCTATTATCTAAAGCTGCACTAATAATTTGACTGGTCATATGAGCATGTATAATTACCCCTGGAGTTTTATTTTTTGTTGATGTCGCATTGCTATAGGGTGTTGACCAATAATTATTAAAACTTTCTGCGGTGGTACCGATAATTACTATTTTATCTTTGATTAAATCGGGGTTTATTTGATTATTAATAACTTGAAATAAACTGACTCTATTCGCAATTTCAGGTGCAGAACGCCAATTCAACATTACTTGATAACCTAGACTATCAATATTACTATAGCTACCGCTATTATTTTCTAAATAGGGAAGTACAAATTTATGACCCGATTTTGATTTTGATGGAGAATTAAGTTTAATTCTGCTGTTTTCTTGAGCTAAATAACGCTCTGCTAGTTGAAAGCTAAATGATTTATCGGTATCGCAAGGTTCTGCTGGTGTCATTGCTAATAAATGACGACGTAAAACTCCATCCGAGTCTTCTACAACGTCGGTAAATCCCAAACTCTCCGGGGAAACTTGATTTGGTGGTGGTACACCGGGATTTGATTCTCCTTCACTAACCTGACAAACTCCAATAAATTTGGAACTTGTTCTCATCCATCCTGCTAATTGTGCATATTTGGATTTTACCGGACTATCTCTATAGATACTCAAACCAATAACTCTGGGATTGTGCTTTTCTAATTTATTCACCAAATCCCTTAAAATACTATCGGAAATCGAAGCAGCACCTCTTTCTTCTGCATTCTGTTTTTGTACATCAGATTCCGTAATTTCAACTATCAAAATCCGATTGTCTTTCCCCTCATCAGGACGCGATCGCATCATACTATCGAAAGCTGCTAATTCCCAATTTTCCAACACTCCCACGCTTCTACATCCCATAATTGCTGTTGACACAGCCAAGCTAGTGCTTAAAATGACAGGTATAATCGACCGCAGAGATAATTGAACATAATTCGGTGTATCTAAATTTTGAACGGGATTAGCCCAAACTAAAGGTGCTTCAGTAGGGTTTTGACAAATAACAGGTAACCAACTAGCACAGGGAAACTGTGCTTCTAAACCTTGTAATTTCTCCCCAGCTTCACGTACCGCACGATAAAATGATTTAGATTCAGAAAAAGCCGATAAGAAAAACTGTAAAAACCTTTGTGCGACTAAATCTGGTACGGGTTCTCGCATTACAATCATTTGGGGTATGTGTAATGAAGTTAATTGAGTAGCTAATCCTAAACCATCGCAAGAATTAAAAATAGCTAACCGTAACCCCCGAACTATAGCAGCTCTCAAGCCGTTTTTTAACTGTTCTATTGTTAAACTGTCATCCCTATTGATATAAATTCTTCCGGTTTCACCATTTTCTTGACTAGAACTATGTCCTGCAAAAAATAATATATCCCATCCTTTTTCATCCCAAAGCATCAAATCTAATTCTTGACGCTGAGCTTCTACCAAAAAAGTTGTTTCTGCACCGGGTAAATTTTCTAAGATTAATCTATCTTCCTGAATATCAATATTCTCACTATTACCTAAGATTGCTAAAATTCTGATTTTATCTCTACGAGGTTTATAATTACTCTCTAACCGTTCAAAATCCGGTTTGCTTAAACATAAAACTGCATTTGGATAATCGTCAAAAAAGTCCCATAAATTCCACGGTAATCGTCGCACCTCATCTAAATCAGTTTGAATAATTACCTGTATTTCTTCCGTAGAATTTAACTTCGTGCGTAATTTCTGTTCTAAATCAAGAAACGCGAAATAATTTAGCCAACTATTAATCTTATCTTTTAAATCTTGACATAAATTATGAAATTCAACCGATGAAATATTAGTTACATCTTCTGAATCAATTTCAATCTCATCATCAAATTCAAATTGATTTCGCCAATTCAAATCCGGAATCAAAGAATCATAAAGTAAATTGTAGATAATTCGCCAACGTCTGTAAAGTTCGGTCAGTTCTGGTGCAGCAGGTAAACTTCCGGTGAATTGTATTGGGAAAGAATTCTCTTGCTTAAAGCTATCAAAAACTTGAGCGATTACACCATTAAATCCCTCTTTTAAGCTTCCTTTTCCCAAATTTATGACAACTAGCTTACTCATAATTCATAATAGCAAACACCTGCGAGTAAAAAGTTACTTTTATTTTGACATCTTCTCCAACTATTTGATTTTTATAAATTTATAAAACTATGTATTTATGTTAGCGTTTACGACCAGAAAAGGAAATATAGAAAATAAAAAAAGATAATCAAGAGAGGATATAAAATTGGATGCTTATAAAATATCACTCATTATTTTTGTCATTTCTATTTAAATTCGATTTTTATTTGTTTCCAACTTATTGTCTAGCACTACTAAATTATTAATCAATGAGCAATTTCCTTATGTGATTAGACTAAAATAAAAAATTATATCGCTAAGAAATATTACCCAAATTACTAGCTTTGCTTTTGACTTATAATGTGATAATCAAAAAATAATCCTAGATATATTACTTTGAATAGCTTCATCTCATCTATCTAAGGAAGTATTTTATTGCATCTAAACCTCAAATTATATTAACGTAATAACAAATCAGATGCTGTTTGAGTTAGTAAATAATAGAGAAACACTAAACCCGCCATCTCCTGATTGAATACAAATAACGAGGAGAGCATCTAACATACAAGCCCCTCAAGCACAAAATCCTCTTTAATTTTAACTTCCTTGCAGGCTACTTGAATGCTGAAATTCTTGCCCAAAGGTAGCTTGAATCGTTTCAATTGAATATAGTTATCGTAACTTCTAGACTCAACAGATTGTAAAGTAGTTCCAGATTCAGAAAGCAAAGCTAACTGAATGTTATCTGGTAAATATGTCTCTCCAGAAGCTGGATAAAGCTGGACTCGAATACCAACCTTATTATCAACCTGGGGTGACAAACCAATTAATAAAGCGACAGTATTGCTTTCTAACTGCATTCCTAAATCAATCAGTTTCGCTCCTTTAACATAAACCTCATTTAAAACAGAATCGCTTCTAAATTTACAAGCTACTGTATCGTTCAAACTTAATAAATCATCAAGAGGACGGAAACCTCCATCAAAAATATTTTCAAACCACAAACTTAGATTTTGTACTGTTTTTTGTGTATTGTCCATGAGATTAACTTGCCAATGCTTGGTTCTCTGGTTATACAAAATAGAACGATATTTAGGAGATGCTAATATTGCTCCCCATTCAGCAAAGCTAACATGCAAACGAGGAGAATAAACATTTGTTTTACTTAAATCCTCTATAATTGCTTTGGCTCGAACCTCAGATAAACTTGCTAAGGATTTAGTTTGTGGCTTATGAAGAGGACAAATTTCTCCTGCTATCCATACAACATCAATATCAGCAATCAAATCACAATTTTCTATACAATAAGTTCTATCAATTGAATCATATTGTGCCTTTTTCAATACTTGTTCGTGGCTAATAAATCCCCAGATTCTTAACCAATTTTCTTCAAGATTTAACTGTACTGCTAGATAATAATTACCAGCCCAATTAGGAATATCAACCCATTCTTGCGGAATGCGAAACTCATTTGCAATACTTTGCTCGCTGGGAATTAAAACCAATCGAGCGTGATTAGAATTTGAATTAGGATTTAAATTAGAATTAGAATTAAAATTAAAATCAATTCCATTCACAAATTTCCATTGATTATCTAAATTATCAGATGGTGTTGGAATTTGAAATTTTGCTCGTAATTCTGGTTCATCTTCTAACCATTTAAGGAAAGTATTTAAACATAAACGATTTAAAAAAGCTCTGTAGGTAGCATTATCATTTTGGTAATTCTGACTTACCATTTGATTCCAAGCTGCTTCACGTTCTTGAGCAGAAAACTTTATCCATAAATGTTCGGGGTTAATTTCTATCAATTCATCAAAATCTAATATTTTACTATTTTTAAGCATCAGAGTTACCCTTGTTTAAGACCTATCCATTCATTAACCACATCAGCTAACTTATTGCTTGCTATACAAAGAGAATCTTTTTCTAAGTGCATATTTATTTCCATATATTTTTGAAATTCTTCTAATAATCTAATGAGTATTTTCGGCAATTTATTTAAATCTTTTATATCATCGGTTTCTAATTTAATTATTAATATTTTTTCTTTGTCTTCATACTCAAATTTATGAAAAAAATTATCCAATAAATCAAAAATCAATTGTTGACAATAGATGTGGAAATATTTATTAAAAGCATATTTAATTCTTTCAATGTCTTTCTCATTATTAATATGTATCTCGGGATTACTTTGATTCCATTCTAAGACAAACTTCTTTAAAATATCTCTGTCATATTTTTTTAGCTGACGGGCTACTTGATACTGTTTTTGTAAACCCGAGTATTTAGACTTCAGAAGATGGGCTATTTCTGTTTGAGTTAAATTTAATCCCTGCCATAATTTAAACATTATCTGACACTGTTCTGGCATGTCAATGAATAACTTGTCAAGAACAACTTTTAGATGTTGAGATTCTTCTTGCTGTATTAGTTCATCCCATTGAGAAGGTGCTGGTTCAGATACACCATAATAATCTTCCTCAAAATACAAGTATTGCTTGTTTCGATAATTTTTAGCCGCATCTATACAAGTTAAAAGCATTTTTTGAATCAAGATATCTGTTGCAGGTAAACTATCAAGATTAAGCTTAAGACATCGTTGATTATAATATTTTGTAATTGCCTTTAATTCATTTATTGAAGGACTTCGCGAGCGATTCACATTATTCGGTTTATTATGAAAAATCTCGCAAAAGCATTCCCAAACTAAACGGTGATGAATGATTTTCTGAGCGTGAACGCTTTGCGCTAATAAAGCATCATTTAATTCTCTAGCACTTAAATCTTTCAATAAACCATAACCGGAATATCTTGTTTTCCTTGCTTCTAAATCTTGTCGGTAGATTTGATTGCGAATAAATCTTTTAAAAGCCGTAATTGCATAGGCTTCTATATTAATTTGGCTGCGTTCAAAATTGAAGCTTTTAAAATATTTTTTAGGCGAATTTGCTGCAATATTTGCTATTTGAAAAAACTCTTCCAAAGAGTATTTATGATTAATATATTTAAACTCATATTGTATATCTCTTGCTGCTTTAAAACAGGCTTCTTGTAAATAAGCAGAAAAATGTTTTTTAGCTATAGAAAAATTACATTCTAAGTTCTCGGCTCGGTCTTCTGCTAGTAGCACTTTCAGAAAATACTGTGCCCAAAAACTTTCCTTAGCCTCTAAATCTGCTTCCACTTTCGATTTCATATTATTTTCTAACCGTGTATCAGCCTTCCAACTAAGTTGGATTTGATGATTGTTGGCTGTAAAACAGATAAAACTAGAAAATTTATCAATCAAATCTCTACGTTTTTTCACAAGCATAGGTTTTTGTAAAAACATAAATTTATACTATAAGAGCATTTTTATATCTGCTTTCTTTATATTTACTGAAATTAAAAACAACATTATTCATTTAGTTCATAAAAGTTAACTGGTTATTACTATTTTTCGTATGCTCATCACAAAGCACGAATCAAATCGTACAGAATTCTAAGCCTCACATGTATTTATGGGAAGCTCTACCAGTAAATTATGCAGTTTTAATAAATTTTTACGAAGCAGATAAAATATAGAGTTCAAATGATTTTTTATTTATCTAGCGAAGAATGAAAATTCGACATATATTTATTGTTTTACTATTTAAACTAGATTTATTTGCTTTTGCATCAAGTAATACTAAGGATATTCTTAGTATTGCGATGGTTTAATCCTTTACAAATCTAAATATGTGCAGGTAAAGCTTTTGCGCTTTCTATGAGAGAATAACACGAATCCATAGGAATTTTATATTTACACAATTAGCAATGGATAGTCAGCGGTTGCTATGTTCCTCCAGGAGAAGGTTGCTACATTAGTTAGGTGAGGTGATAGGCTTAGACCGTTTCACTCACCATGACATTGTGTAATTAATTATGTTTAATAGTCAAACTGTATCAAACACCTTCCCATCACTTAGCAATTTATATATCTACCGTTGGTTACAGATAGAAATTTTACTATTTCATACTTGAATAAATGTATTATCTGTTTTTGAGTAGTTGACAATTGTTCTGATTCTTGAAAACAAAAGTTACTGCTATGATTAATCAACTCGATTGTTTAGTCTCGAATTTTGAAAATTGGGTATGGGTAATGGGTTATTAATCAGAGAAATACCTAGTAGTCCATCAAGTCAACTTTGCAGGGTCAATAACTAGTACCGCTTCGCGGAAGTAAGAAGTAAAAAGTAAGAAGTAAGAAGTAAGAAGTTTGATTTTATCGGCTTTTTAGGCATTTTCAATGGTTGCTTTATTTACGCCGA
>JBCBHT010000121.1:0-20620 GCA_038525335.1 Cyanobacteria bacterium J06621_15
TAAGAAGTAAGAAGTTTGATTTTATCGGCTTTTTAGCCATTTTCAATGGTTGCTTTATTTACGCCGACTTGTACTAGCTCTAATTCCCCATGCCCAATCCCCGGTGCCCTATGCCCAAATTCCTAAATTCCCCTAGCCTCACCCTCACCCCTCGAATCGGCAGCACCTTCGAGGGTGCCATCTGGTTTAACAATAATTAAGTTAGAGTTACCCCAGGTATTGGTTTGCCTGATTTTGTGCCCTCGTCGTTTTAATTCTTGCAAGGTCAGCGCATCCAATCCCCAGGGTTCGACACGCAATGTATCGGGGAGCCATTGATGATGTATGCGAGATGCAGAAACTGCTGCTGCTGCATCCATATCATATTCCAAAACGTTGAGAATAATTTGTAGCACTTGGGTAATTATAGTGCTACCTCCTGGAGTTCCTAAAGCCATCCGCAATCTACCTTTTTCGGTAACTATTGTCGGAGTCATGCTCGACAAGGGGGTTTTCAAGGGTGCGATAGAATTAGCTTCGTTGCCGACTAAACCAAAAGCATTAGGAACTCCCGGTGCTGCGGAGAAATCATCCATTTCATTATTGAGAACTATTCCGGTTCCCGGTGTAACTACACCTGCACCAAAACCTAAGTTAACAGTGAACGTTAAACTTACAGCGTTAAGTTGGTCGTCGATAACTGTTAAATGGCTGGTCTCTGTTGATTCATGATATTTTCTGGTTTTGGATTTTGGATTACTAGTTGCAGGTATTAATCTAGATGATGGGTTTTGACTAAATTTTTCTAATATCTCTTTACTAACCGGTTTTATTTGATTTGAGGGATTTGCACGCTGCATATTAATTTGTTGACGGCGCAGTTTTGCATATTCCGGACTGATAAGCTGTTGCTGGGGAACTTTGACAAAATCGGGGTCACCTAAATATTCTGAGCGGTCAGCATAAGCAATTCGCATGGCTTCAGCTAGCAAATGTATCGCATCTGGGTGTTGCCATCCTAGAGATTTTAGGTCAGTATCGCCGATAATATTCAACATCTGCACTAAATGAATGCCTCCCGATGATGGTGGTGGCATTGAACAAACTCTAGCTTTACGGAAATTACCGCAAACTGGTTCCCTCCAAATCGGTTTATAAGATTTTAAATCCTCTAAAGTAATTAAACCCCCATTTTTCGCCATATCATCGCTAATAGCACGAGCAATTTTTCCCGTGTAAAAGCTTTGAGGATTGGATGCAATATCTGCTAAAGTTTCTCCCAAATCCCGCTGTACAAGTTTTTCTCCTGACTGATAATAATTACCATCGCGAGTAAAAATACTTCGTGCTTCTTGGTTACTAGCAATCATTTTCTTGCGTCTTTTGACAGCATTAACAAACCTATTGCTGACAATAAAACCATCCTTAGCTAATTTAACCGCAGGCTCAACAACCGTTTTCCAAGGTAACTTACCATAGCGACGGTGAACTTCATACATACCAGCGACGGTTCCCGGTGTACCCACAGCCAAATAACCATTGATGCTTGCATTCCGACGTACCTTACCTTTATCATCCAGGTACATATTTTTCGTAGCTTTCAACGGAGCGCGTTCGCGGAAATCTAAAGCCTTGATTTTGCGGTGTTTTGAGTTACGCAGCAGCAAAAATCCACCACCACCAATTCCAGCCGAAAAAGGTTCCACAACCGAAATTGCAAAAGTAGTCGCTACTGCAGCATCAATAGCATTTCCACCTTCTTGTAGCATTTTCAACCCTGCATAGCTTGCCAAAGGATGGGCTGAAACCACCATTGCTCTTTTATTCTGTAAAGGTCGCTTAAAAGCAGCGCTAGCAATTTGAGTGTAAAAAACAATGCAAAATAAAATAAACGAACGAGACAAAATACGCATATTATTTTCTAAATATTTTTACCTTTTTTACAGGTAAGTTTATAGGTAAGAAAACTTATATCATGAAGCCAGCGCATTTGTATTTTAAGATTTATAGTCAAGTTTGAAGGTTAAAGGTCAAAGGGACGAGGGGACAAGGAGACAAGGAGAAAAATTACTAATAGTTCTTAACTCTTAACTCTTAATTCCTAACTCCTAATTGGTAATTAATAATTGATAATTGATAATTGGTCATTGAAAACTGATAAAGATGAAAATAAAAGCAGATTTACCGATTAATTTTTTACAGAGAAAAGACACTTTACCAATCATCGAAGCTTATTTTGAATTTGTTCAATTAAAACAGCTTTATCGTCAAGGTTGGTTGAATAAAGGAATATCATCAGAAAATTGTGAAAGCGTTGCGGAACATTCTTTTTGTGTTGCTTTGTTAGCTTTGGTTTTAGCAGATGAGTATTCTGTAGAGTTGGATACTGCCAAAGTTATTAGAATGGCGTTGATTCACGATTTAGGAGAAATCTATGCAGGAGATTTGACTCCGGCAGATAATATTAGTAAAGAAGATAAATATAATTTAGAAAAACACTCTGTAGCGAAAGTATTGGAAAAACTTCCTCATGGATTTAAGTGGATAGAATTATGGGAGGAATATGAAAAAGGTGAATCAACAGAATCGCAATTTGTTAAACAGCTCGATAAATTAGAAATGGCTTTACAAGCTAGCGTTTACGAACATCAAGGTTTTGGTAATTTGTCTGTGTTTTTTGATTCTACAGATAAATGTTTATCTTCAGTAGAATTGAAACTTATATTCAGTAAATTAAAAGAATTGAGAAATCGGGGAATTGATAAAGTATGAACCGAAATCATAATCAATTATCAATCCCTATAAGAGAATTTTTATTTATTGCTAGAAATTACGGACTTTAAGTACCTAAGCAAAATTAATTGTGTATTGTCATTGCGAGGAACGAAGCAATCTCAGGGACTTGAAGTTTTTAGAATATCAAATTAATTTTGCACAACTACTTATTAGTTTTATAAAAATACCGACGACCGCTTCCACGATGACGTTTTCTTTGTCTTCGAGATTTATGTTGCGCTTGTTTGTGAATATTAAATTGATTGGTTTCTAACACAGATATATAATTTTGGACAAACGAAGGTGACGCTACTGAAATTAATAGCGGCAGAATGCAGTATAAAATTTTCATAACAGTCAAGTTTAAATAAGGGAACTTCGTATTAATACAAGAACGTACATCCCTTAATATCTAGAATACAAGTCAAATAGAATACATAGTTTTTTTAGTTTTCGAGAACAAATGATTTTGTAATAGATTATCTATTCTTGATAAGAATTAATGATATTTATACATCATGAATAAAAATTAGGAGACGTAAGATTTTACGTCTCTATAATTACCGATTCAATAAATTTGTATTTTGCGAGTAAACGAATACAAACTATTAACTATTAATTATTGACTCTTATTTTTTCACTGGTGGTTAATTGATTGATTTGCTTGAGGGTTGCTTCGTAGTCTTTCTGGTTTCTCTGTTGCTGAAAAAGATTTGCTGCTTGCTTAAAATCTTTAATTGCTAGAGTATTATTTCCTAACCTTTTGTAGACATAAGCGCGATTAAAGTAAGCTAAAGAATTTTGAGAATCGATTTCGAGTACTCTAGTGAAATCAGCAATTGCTTTTTGATAGTCTTTTAATTCTGTATAAACAAATCCTCGATTGTTATAAGCATTGGTATTTCGAGGATTAAGTACAATTGCTTGATTAAAATCTATTATTGCTTTCTGATAATCTTTTAGATAATTATAAGTGTTACCGCGGTTGTTGTAAGCTATGTCATATTTGGGGTCTAGCTTAATAGCTTGGTCATAATCATTTATCGCTTTTTGATAATCTTTCAAGTTACGATATACAAGACCTCGATTACTATAAGCTGTAGCCAATCTAGGATTAATTTGAAGCGCTTGATTAAAGTCGGTAATTGCTTGTTGATAATCTTTGAGGTAATAACGAGCTAAACCCCTGTTATTCAAAGCTTCGGCATATTTGGGATTAATTTCGATTGCTTGGTTGTAGTCAGCAATTGCTTGTTGATAGTTCCTTGCTTTTCGATGTGCTAAACCACGGGAATTATATGCTTGGATAAATTTTGGCTTGAGGTTGATGGCTTGGGTGTAATCGAGAATTGCTCCGTTTAAGTCACCCAGTTCTAATTTATCTTCTGCTCGATTAAAGTAGTCTTTTGCAGTAGATAAAGTTTGGTTATTATTGATTGTGAGTGACTGGGAGCTTTCTGTTGCGGAAGTTCCTGTTTTTCCACAACTAATCGTAAAAATTGATAGTAGCAGTAAGACTATAAATAAAGGCTTTCGGGAACTAATTTTGTATTGTGTAAATTTCATAATTGTTTTATAAAAATTGATATCGATAAAATCTTTTATTTATTATTCCCATTTTTGACTGAGATTTATCTACTTTCACAAAAAAATAATAAGAAGAATGTCTTCCCGTTTTATAAAGTTCTAGTTGAAATAAAGAATTATTAATTTCTTTCGGATTTCACTACTTGAATAAATAACCTAATCAAATTCTTTTATCTAATTCGGAAAACATCAGCAGATGATGGTGGTGTTTTCAAACTATTTGCACCTAGCATTAATAATTCAGCAGCTTCATTGCTTGTTAGACCTGTTTTTGCAAGCTAATGTTTTGTGTCGCTTCAGCTTCCTACAAACTTTCTATCAGCATTCCTCGAAACTCAGTTTATGCTGCTAACGAAATATCTGCCGCAATGCAATAGTATATTGTAAGAAAGCTGTCAATGAAATTATTCAGCAGCAAGGAAGAATAGATGTATTAATTAATAATGCTGGTTATAAATCTCACGCTGCTTTAAAAGAGATTTCAATACATTAATTAATCCCAGAAATTTGTTTGATTTTATGTTTATAGACACTTGCTACAGTTACACAGCTTACGAGGGATTACCAATTCGTGCGAATTGTTAATAAAGTAATCAAAAGTTCCCATTTGACTCCAAAAAATCCCAAAATACTAGAGACTGAGAAAATAGCAGTTAACTTTAATTCCAGTCTCAGCCGTGAAGATTTCTACAAATTACTCAGCCGCAACCGAATCCCGTAAAGCCGACCACATCCGCATCTGTCTGGAGGAAGATGTTCAGTTTCGCCAAACTACTAATGGTTTGGAAAGCTATTGTTTTGACCATTGTTGTTTACCGGAAATTAACCGCTCGGAAATTGATATTAGTACGACGTTTTTAGGGAAACCTATGGATGCACCGTTGTTAATTTCCTCGATGACTGGTGGAACCCAAGAAGCCAAAACTATTAACACTCGTTTGGCAAAAGTTGCTCAACACTATAGATTGGCTATGGGGGTTGGCTCTCAACGAGTTGCGGTAGAAAACCCGGAGGTTGACCATACTTTTGCTGTTCGTAAGTACGCTCCCGATATACTATTGTTCGCTAATTTGGGTGCAATTCAACTCAATTACAGCTATGGTTTGGATGAATGTCTGCGAGTAGTTGATATTCTCGAAGCTGATGCGCTGATTTTGCATCTCAATCCGTTACAAGAATGCATTCAGCCCAATGGTGATACTAATTTTCAAGGTGTGTTAGACAAAATTGCATCTGTATGCGAAAAACTACCAGTTCCGGTAATTGTGAAGGAAGTAGGAAATGGAATTTCGGCGAAAATGGCTCATAAGCTTATTGGTGCTGGGGTTACAGCGATTGATGTTGCGGGTGCTGGAGGTACTTCTTGGGCTTTGGTTGAAAGCGAACGTGCGGACAATGTTTTACAGCGACGTTTGGGTAGAACCTTTGCGGATTGGGGAGTACCGACGGCTGATTGTATAACTGGAATTCGTCAAATTGCACCCGATATACCTTTAATTGCGTCTGGGGGGTTGCGTCACGGGGTGGATGTCGCGAAAGCGATTGCGTTAGGAAGCGACATCGCTGGGTTAGCAATGCCATTTTTGCAAGCTGCAACTTCATCTGAAGCTACGCTGTATGATTTAGCAAAAGTTTTAATTGCGGAAATTAGCACCGTACTATTCTGTACCGGTAACGCTACACTAGAACAACTTAAACACTCAGATAGTTTACAAAAAGTACAATAAAGCATGAAGCAAGAAGTTTTATATCTTAATGATTGAGCATTTTCTCGGTGTTAGGAACAATATTTATAGAGGACATTAGAAGTAGAAGGTAAATACGGACGGAATGATTTATGAAGCATGAAGTCAGGGTTATCTCATGAAGTTTAAATTTGTAGTTACGCTAATCACTTTTAAACGTAACTACAAAAATCACAAATATGTTGAGCGTAAATACTTATTAATCGAGCCGGGGATAATATGCGTAATTTTATTAAACAAACTTTTGCTAGCTTAATTGGCACTTTATTAGGACTATTTATTTTTGGGAGTGTAAGTACTGTCGGATTTTTCTTACTCATCTTTGCTGCTGCTTCTTCTACAGATTCGGGACCTAAAGTTGAAGATTCTTCGATGTTGGTGTTTGATTTATCAACCCAAATTAGCGATGGGAAACCAGATTCGGGTTTGGTTTTACAGCAAGCTTTAGCGGGTGATTATAAAAAACAGATGACTTTACGTTCTGTTTTAGATGCTTTGGATAAAGCTCGTACCGACAAAAGAATTGTTGGGGTTTATTTGGACGCAAGAGACTCTTCTGGAGCGGGAAGTAGTGGTTTTGCGACTCTCAAAGAAATTCGTAAAGCATTAAGAAAATTCCGCGATTCTGGTAAAAAGGTTATCGCTTACGGTGTGGGATGGGGAGAAAAAGAATATTATCTCAGTTCTGTAGCAGATGAGGTGATAGTCAATCCCTACGGAGGAATGGAAATTAACGGTTTGAGTTCGCAACCGATGTTCTTGACTGGAGCTTTAGAAAAGTTTGGTGTAGGAATGCAAATTGTCCGGGTTGGTAAGTTCAAAGGTGCTGTTGAACCGCTAATTTTAAAACAATTAAGTCCAGAAAACCGCGAGCAAATTCAAAAGTTATTGGATGATGTATGGGGTGAATGGCGCGGTACTGTAGGTAAAAGTCGTAAAATGACCCCACAACAAATACAAACAATTGCTGATAGTAAAGGTATTTTGGAAGCTGATGAAGCCAAAACTAACCGTTTGGTAGATAAGGTAGCCTATTTTGATGAAGTAGTTACCGAACTCAAAAAGTTAACCAAGACCAAAGATAAAGAAAAATCCTTTAAACAAATTGATTTAGACGAATACGCTACTCTTGCTAATAGAAATTTAAGTAAAAGAAATTCTGAAAACAAAATAGCGGTAGTTTATGCGGAGGGGACTATTGTTAATGGTGATGGTGAGAGCGAACAGGTAGGAGGAAACCGGTTTGCGAGAATTTTCCGTCGTCTTCGTCAAGATAAAGATGTTAAAGCAGTGGTTTTACGGGTCAATTCTCCCGGTGGTAGTGCTACAGCTTCCGAGATAATTCAGCGAGAAGTTAGATTAACTCGCGATGTTAAACCAGTTGTGGTATCTATGGGTGATAGTGCCGCATCTGGTGGTTACTGGATAGCTGTAGATTCCAACCGCATTTTTGCAGAACCCAATACTATTACGGGTTCGATTGGAGTTTTTGGAAGAATACCCAATTTCCAAAAATTAGCAAATGATAACGGTATTACTTGGGATAGCGTTAAAACCGGAGAATATGCTGATATTGGAACCAGTACTCGTCCTCAAACTGATGCTGAGTTAGCAATTTTTCAAAGCAGCGTTAATCGAATTTACAGTAAATTTTTAGATAAGGTAGCTAAAGGTAGAAATTTACCTCAAGCAAAAGTTGCAGAAATTGCCCAAGGAAGAGTTTGGTCTGGTAAAGCTGCTAAAGACATTGGTTTAGTTGATGAAATTGGTGGTTTAAATGCAGCAGTTGAATATGCAGCTACAGAAGCAAAATTAGGAGATAAATGGGAGTTACAAGAGTATCCCAGAGCTAGCAGTTTCAGCGAAAGATTTTTTGGTAAGGTTGCCGAAGACACTCAAACTGTTTTAAAAAATCATAACAATCCGCTGAAATCAAATCACCCTTTAACGAAAGAATTTGAAAAATTGCAGACAGAAATAACAGTTTTACAAAATATGAATGACCCGTTAGATGTATATGCTCGTTTACCTTTTAATTTGATAATTGAGTAAGTCAGTTATCAATTATCAATTATCAATTATCAGCTACCTAGTACAAGTCGGCGTAAATAAGACAACCATTAAAAATGGCTGAAAAGCCTATAAAATCTTACTTCTTACTTCTTACTTCTTACTTCCGCGAAGCGGTACTAGTAGGTTGGGTTAGACAGGAAAATTAGTTAATCATATTAACTAAAATCTAAAATCCTGTCGTAACCCAACATTATTATTGCTGAGAAACTAGAATTTATTAATTAAGATAAATTTTTCTGTGCCCAGAGCGCTGCTTGAACTCGGTCGCGCATTTTTAATTTTCCTAAAATCTGGGTTACGTAGTTTTTCACAGTTCCTTCACTGAGGAATAATTCTTGAGCTATTTCTTGATTATTTTTACCTTGTCCGATAAGTTTTAATACTTCTATTTCCCGCTTCGTGAGTAATTCTTGGAATGTATTGGATAAAGAGCAAACAGGTTTAAGTTGGGAAAATACTTTTAACGCAATTGTCGGTCCTAATTGACTATAACCTTGAGCAACGGAGCGAATTGCAGCGGCTATATCTTGGGATGGAGTGCGTTTGAGCAAGTACCCTAATGCACCTGCTTGAAGAGATTTTAAAATATACTCATCATCATCAAAGGTTGTTAAAACTAGAATCCGAATCCAGGGATAATATTGATGGATTTCGCGGGTTGCTTGTACTCCGTCACAAACAGGCATTCGTACATCCATTAAAATTACATCGGGTTGGAGGGTTTTAGCAAGTTCTATCGCTTCTTGACCATTTCTTGCTTCTCCAACAACTTCCAAATCTGATTCTACCGAAAGCAATGCAGCTAAACCTTGACGAAAAATATCTTGGTCATCTACAAGCAAAAGACGAATCATATTAAACCGTTTTTTTATTTATCCTATCTATGATTGGTAATGGGTAATGGCTAATTGGTAATTGGTAATAAATAATTATTTTATTCTTAGCCTATAGTAATTATAGAGGAAGTGTAATTTGGATTTTTGTACCTTGATTTAGAGCAGTTTTAATCTAGTAATTATAGAGGAAGTGTAATTTGGATTTTTGTACCTTGAGTTAGAGCAGTTTTAATCTCAATTTTACCACCCAAAAGTTGGACTCTTTCGGTCATTCCCTGTAACCCAAATCCTGTTTTAATGTTTTCTAAATCAAATCCTGTTCCATTATCTTGAATATCTAATAAAACATTTTCAGAAGTTAATTTACTGCAAAAACTAAACCTTGTTGCACGAGAGTGTTTTTGCACGTTCATAATTGCTTCTTTTGCTATGCAGTAAATTTGGTAACCTTTGTATAAATTTAGTTGAGGGAGATTAACTTCCCAGCGAACTTCTAATCCTGAATTTTGTTGTAGCTGTGCCATTAGGGAAGTTAAAGCACTTTTGAGGTCAAAATCGGATTGACGCATTTGATGTAAAGCTTGACTAACATCTTCAATGCATTGTCTAGCCAGTATTTTTGCAGTATCAACAGCTTGAAAAGATTGTTTGAGATTGTGCGATCGCAATTTTTGAGCGACTTCGAGTTGAATATCTAAATCTGTGAGGGTATGTCCCAAAGAATCGTGGATTTCGCGAGCTATACGAGTACGTTCGAGGGTTGCTGCTAATGTTTCTACCTGTTGAGATAGTTCTTCTGCTCGCTGACGGCTTTTTTCTTCAGCAACTATCATTGAGGTAAACATAAAATTAAAGGTACTTGCAGCGGTATATATTACCAAAGTAAAGAAGATAAACTTCAAATAATTTTGGGGGTTTAATACAGAATTTGCAGGGATTGGAGGGGAAGAATTTAAACTTTTTAGTTCTCCTAAATATTCACTAATTGTCCAAGGTATTGCAGTAAAAGCAGTAATTATAAGTGTGGTGCGGTGACCTAGTAAAAAATAGCTTTTAGCAAGATAAAAAAACACAAATAAACCAATATCAATACCCACACTTCTAAAGGATACTACAACAGTCAATCCAATTAAAATATAGGTGCATCGCAGCCAATAAGGACGATTGCTCGGAAATATCCAGCCTAATAGGAAATAAATGCTATAAACAGAAATTAAACTACCTAAATTATACCTTGGCATATTGAAATACATACCAAAGTGAATGGCAATGCAAATCCATTCCATATATCGAAAATTTCGAGGAAGCGATAACTTAAATCTCATTATTTTAGAATTTTATTATTAAGAATAAAATTTTATTTTTCACAAATAGTATGTATAAGCTCAGTAACTGTTCGCAAGATTCTCAGAGGTTGAGTTAAACACGAAAATCTTCTAATCATGTCCTAACCCAACCCAAACTATTACAGAAAACCTCAAACTATTTGTTTATTTTATGCTGGTGCGAGTCCCCAAACCTCTTCTACGACAATCTCCACCACAAGAAAACTCAACAATAGCTTTAGTTACAGCTTCTGGCTGTTCTCTTGCAACTAAGGAGCTTGCTTGAGGAATTTCCAAATATTTGAACTCAGGTCGAATTTGACGAAATTGTTCTGCTCGCTCTGGTTCAATCGGTGAGCTATTCATATTACCAAAGGGGGGAATTGGCTTGTAGTCAGCTCCAAAAATCGCGAGTACGGGAACTTTTATATCCTTACTTGCTTGCTCAAACTGACGGAAAAGTTGTCCAAAAATAAACGCATAACTCAGCCACCGCTGCTCGATATTAGGACGCTCAATCAATCTTTCTTCAACCAAAATATCGCCGTTTTTCTCTAGGAAAGATGGCTGTGAAAATGCAGCTCTATCAAAAAATCTAATAGTTTCTGGTAACAATAGATTTACCCATGTAGATGCATCGTCGGTTTGAAATAACCCCTCATAGGCTTGGTTTTCTGCTTCTGTTGGTGGTGATTCCAAACTGGTAATCCCAGTGGGAGAAATTATAACCAAAGACTTGAATAAATCCGGTTCGTCTGATGCTACCTGTAGAGCATTCAAAGTTGTAATTCCCTCAGCTACGACATGAGCCGGACGAGCTACTACTTGTCTGAGAAATTCATCAATGAACTGGTCAAGTTTTTCTAACGTATAAGTAGTTTTCGGCTTCGACGAACGACCAATTCCAGGTAAATCCACGATAAAAACAGGAGAACCAGTTTTATCTAAGGATGATAATAGTTCTCTGAGATTACGGTGACTTACTCCACCATAAATGTTGTGAAATAAAACAATAGGAGTAGCTTTTCTTAAGCTAGATTTCAATGGACTTCTAAAAGCGATAGAGCCAAAATCTTCAAGCTCTACAAACTGGTTGAGTTGAGATTTTAATTCAGGGGAAGTAGGTATTCCTTCTTGAGAATTCACTCTAGCAAGAATTTGATTGTCTTCCTCGCTAATAACTGAGGTGGGAAAAAAGTTTTGGTCAGACTCCTGAGCAAGAAGAGGAATTGTAACCATAAGAATTGCTGTCACAACCGCAATTATCAAACAAGCTATAGCAGTTTTGATTTTCATTTTTTTTCAACCATTAAAAGAATCACAGCATTATCAAAAAAAACGCTTTTTGTAAAGGTTTGCGTTGCTCCCGTTTCTATCTTTATGACTGTATAGTATCGGTTTAAATCTTGTCATGTGACCCCAGTCATATTTTTTTATGCGTTTTGGAATTTTTTTTGCGTCAACATTTTCGTTAAATTAATGTTGAGTTGAATCGAGCAGTTATCTGTTAAATATTAGGAGAAAACAGTGAAAGCAAAATTAAAAGCAGTCAGTTTACTTGTCGCAGCTTTAGTCAATATTACGATTTTACCCAAAACCGATGCCGCTTTCAGAGGTAATTTAAGCGTTCGAGTTGATGGATTAAAAAATAAGAAAGGTCAAGTTTGTTTAAATATATTTGCTGCTAGTAAAGGTTTTCCTAATAATAGCCAACGTGCTGTCAAAGCTGGCTGCATCAAAGCTAGTAAAAATCCTACGATAGTAACTTTTTCTAGCTTAAAAGCAGGAAATTACGCTGTGGCTGTTATCCATGACGAAAATGGAGATAATAATCTTAATCGCAATGCTTTTAGTATTCCAACAGAAGGATTTGGGTTTTCCAACAACCCAATTATTCGTACTGGTCCTCCTAAATTTAATGAATCAGCGATATTAGTTGCAGGTTCTAATATAAATATCAAAGTTAACTTACAATATTTATTTGGGAACTAATTCTATTAATAATTTAGTATTCGTTTCGATGTAGTAAATACAACTATTCAAGTCGATAGTTGAAGAAGTTCAATTTACTCTAATATTTGCTGCTAATTATTCTACTTCTTAAAATTTGTAGTGGGAGTATCTTGCTCGCGGTATATCAAAAGAGTAAAATACTCCTGCTACGATATATTGTTGGATATATTTTCTAACTGGTATATTCTGAACTATTACCTTATGATTTTATTCTTATTGGCTATTTTCTCAAATAATTTAAAAAAAATTAAACAACTTACTCAATATAGTAAAGATTTTATTGGATTAATTATTGCTTTGATTATTATCGCTGCATGGGCAGCTAGCTTAGTTATATTCGTTAATGTTAATGTTGCCGAAACTAATAAAATTTTGATTTTATTTTCAATTTTATGCCGAGCTTTTCTCCAAACGGGATTATTTATAACTGCCCATGATGCAATGCATGGTATTGTGTTTTCAAAAAATTATAAAATAAATAATTTTATTGGTCATATAACTGTAGGTTTATATGCGTTTTTTTCTTATCATAAATTATTAAAAAGACATTCAGAACATCATCAAAATCCTGCAACTGAATTTGACCCAGATTATCATGATGGTAAACATAAAAACTTCTTTTCTTGGTACTTTTATTTTATGTTCCGCTATTGGAGTTGGCTGCGTTTTGCGGGAATGACAATTGTGTACCATGCTGTAAGAATTACATTTCATATTCCAGAAATTAATTTATTATTATTCTGGGCTTTACCGTTATTACTTAGTTCTATTCAACTATTTTATTTTGGTACCTATTTACCCCATCGAGAGCCATTAAAAGGGTATCAAAATTTCCATCGGACTCAAAGCATTTATCGTCCATTTATTTGGTCGTTTATTACTTGCTATCATTTCGGTTATCACGAAGAACATCACAAGTATCCTTATGTTGCTTGGTGGGAGCTTCCTATGATTGTAAAAAATTCTAGAAACACCAGACTAGTACCGCTTCGCGGAAGTAAGAAGTAAAAAGTAAGAAGTAAGAAGTATTATCGGATAAGGGTTTCAACCTTTTAGAATGGTTGCTTTATTTAAGCCGTGTTGTACTAGTATAAATACCATAGCAGCCTAATATTTAAAATAATATATTGAATATAATCAACTTTGTAAAGCATTTACTATTGATTTATCAAGCTTTTACTGAAGTGATTAATTAAAAGCATAATCGTGATTGTTGCTTACATAAAAAATATATAGATAGATATATCCGGAGTTTTTTTGTAAATATTTCATGAATATACTTCAGTGATATTGCTTAATTTTTGTAACTCGATTAATCTCTTTTCTAGAGTAAGAGGGTGCGTTGAATAAACAGTTATAAAAACGCAAACAATATATAGGTTGAATGATTATGCATCTATCCATTTCCAGAAATAAGGTGATGGTAGCAGCTTTTGCTGCAATATTAGCACCAATTAATGCTGCACAAGCATCTACGCTGACTTATGAAAGTACGGTTGATTTAGAAAAAACTAATTTTGAAAAACAAATTTCTTTACCAAAATTTGATAGCAGTTTAGGAGATTTAGAAAGCGTTTTGTTTGAATTAAGCGCTAACGTTCAAGGTTCTGTCGAGTTAGAGAATAGAGATGCTCAAGCAGCATTAGTTACCGGAAATCTAGCCGCAGAAATAGGTTTAAAAAGACCAGATAATTCTTTATTGCTCGTAGCTTTACCTACTGCATCGGTTGAGCAAAAATTGAATAAATACGATGGAATATTAGATTTTCAAGGTGATTCTGGTGTTAAATTAACGGATATTTCTAATACACAAGAAGAATCAAAATTATTAACTATTCCCAATGATTTTAGACCCTTTATCGGTGATGGTAGCTTTAATTTATTAGTTGAAGCTATAGGTAATTCAACAGCAACAGGTGCAGGAAATTTATTAGCTGGTTTTGAAACTTATGCAGGTGCTACTGTTGCTGTATCTTACACCTATGCAAAAAGAGATGAGCCAACACCCAGAAGAAAAGTACCTGAATCAGGTTTACCTGCAACTATATTAATTGGACTAGCAGCCACAATGGTTTTAACTAAGTCCAAAATTCGATTTATTTAAGATAGCCATAGTGTAGTTTACAAAATTTTTCAATAATCTTTCTGATTTTCACGATATTTGGAGACGTAGCATTGCTACGTCTCTACAAGAGTTTCTGAAACAGCACAAAATCTTGCAAAATTTAAGTAGTTTTTGAGTTCAATTTGAGTGGGGTTTTGCAGGTAGATGATGAATAGCAGGTATTGCGAATTCAGAATAGGAATAACCCCCCGACTCCCAATATTGGGGGAGGAATGAATTTTAAAGTCCCCCAATACCCGCAAGTTAGGGGTCACGGGGACAGGAGATTTACGGGGCTACTCTGAGATAGTAGAAATAAATTCATATTTCAGTTCAGCAACATCCCAATCCCTAAGCCTTTATTAGGTAGTGTCATGGTGATTAATTAAAGTTTTTATATATATTGAGCCAGATGTTGGTAAAATCAACGAGGCAAATAACCAAATCTTCAGTTACAAGAGTAATGTTACCTTTTTTACTTAGGTAGCTGCCTTTTGTTTTATATTGTCCAGGTCTTCATTTACCTGTTATTATGCCTGCTAAATATTCTTTATTCTCAAATAGTTATAAATACTGTCAATGTTTAAGTTTTGCGGTTCTATCTAGTATTGCTCTAACCAAACCTACCCATGCTGAGGAAATTAATTTTGCACAGAGTTTTTCACACAATCATAAAGAATCTGATAATTTAACTTCAAAAGCCATCAGGTTAAACAACGCTATTCAAAAAAATCAATTGAAGCTTGTAAATTCAACTTTACCAGTCTCAAAGAATTTAGCTTCCGAATTGACCTTTAAACAATCTGTAAATGAAAATGTTTTGTGGAAGTATCCAGAAACTATTTCCCAGACACCACAACCGGACAGAGATTCTCCTCAAGATACCACTAAACCTCCATCAGAACGTCAGCTTCCCGAGCCAAGTATACCTACTCTTCCACCACCTGAAGACCTGTTAGAACCAAACGGAACACCTATTACACCCGAAACTACTCCATCGGGAGAACTTCCCCAAAAAATTACTATAGATAAAATCGAAGTTAAAGGTAGTACGGTTTTTAGTGAGGAAGATTTTGATAAAATTACCGAACCTTATACCAAGCGTCCCATAACTTTCGCTGAACTTTTACAATTGCGATCGCAATTGACGCAGTTGTACCTGGATAAAGGATATATCACCAGTGGAGCTTTTATTCCGACCCAAAAATTTGAAGACGGTACGGTTGAGATTGAGATAATAGAAGGTGAATTAGAAGATATCAAAGTCACTGGAAATGGAAAGCTAAACTCTGGATATATTCGCTCTCGAATCAAAAAAGGTGCTAGAAAACCTCTCAATCGTGAAAAGCTGCTCGAATCACTACAGTTATTGCAGCTAAACCCTTTAATAGATAAACTATCAGCCGAACTTTCTGCTGGAACTCGACCCGGAGAAAGTCTATTAGAGTTAAAAATTCAAGAAGCAAAAACTTTTAATACTCAATTAAGCTTGGATAACGGACGTTCTCCAGCAGTAGGTAGTTTTCGTCGTCAAATCCAAATCAGTGAAGCAAACTTATTCGGATGGGGTGATAGTATCAGCGGTGGTTACAGCAATACCGACGGTAGTAACGCTTTTGATTTTAACTACACCTTACCCGTAAACCCTCGTAACGGAACTTTATCTTTTAGCTACGGAACTTCCGATAGTGACGTAATTGAAAGTCCCTTCAACGTCCTTGATATTCAATCAAAGTCAAATTACTATGAATTATCGCTACGCCAACCCATAGTAGAAACACCTAGCAAAGAGCTTGCAGTAGGTATAACAGCCAGTCGTAGAGAAAGTAAAGCAAGTTTATTCAATGGTGAAATTCCCTTTCCCAATTCACCAGGTGCAGATGAAGACGGAAGAACCCGTATCAGTGCAGTTCGTTTCTTTCAAGAATGGACAAATCGCAGTAGCAGTCAGGTTTTTGCTTTACGTTCTCAATTTAGCGTCGGGTTAGATGCTCTTGATTCCACAATTAATAGCTCATCCCCCGATAGTCGTTTCTACGCTTGGAGGGGACAAGCGCAATGGGTAAGGCTTTTAGCACCCGATACATTATTATTATTACGAGGGGACGTACAGTTCGCGGATAGACCCCTAGTTCCCTTAGAGCAAATTGGAATTGGTGGACAAGAAAGCGTTAGAGGATACCGTCAAGATGCTTTACTAACCGATAATGCTGTTTTTGCATCAGCCGAAGTCAGATTTCCCGTTGCTCGTTTTCCTGGAGAAAATAATCTTTTACAAGTTGCTCCCTTCATAGACTTTGGTACAGCTTGGAATCGAGGAGGTAGAGATGATTCCAATCAGGGAGAAAATGAAACCGACACTTTATTATCTTTAGGGTTAGGATTGCGTCTACAGTTACAGGAAAGACTCACCGCTCGTTTTGACTGGGGGATTCCCTTAATTACGGTCGAAGGGGACAAAGACACCTTACAAGAAAATGGTTTGTATTTTTCCGTAATTTATAATCCGTTTTAAGTAGTTAGGAATTAGGAGTTAGCGGAAAGTTGGGGGTGTCGGTTTCCGTCCCCCAAACTTTCAAAGACGGAGTTAAGAGTTAGGAGTTAGGAATTGAAACTACTTAACCAACCCTTAATTTTTAGAAAAAAGCTAGCATAAGTAAAGTAATTAATATTTCCTCATCTAGAAAGATAGTTATTTAGGTGAGGAATATTTGTTATACGAAGTGAAAAAAGCACATTCAATAAATCCGAAATCCCTGCATAAACGCATCCGTTGTTAAAACAAAAGCATCCGTTGTCAAAATCTAAAATCCAAAATCCAAAATCTAAAATCCAATTATGGACTTGAAATCATTAGAAACAAAATTAAATACCAGCGTTGACCGTATAGGAATATGGTGGTTAATCGGCGCTGCTGTAGCTACGGTTGTACTATGGCAAGTACCATACGGACATTATATTTTGTACCCATTTTCTATCCTAGCTACTTGGTTTCACGAAATGGGTCATGGTTTAGCAGCCATACTTTTAGGAGGAGATTTTCTCAAATTAGAAATTTTTGCTAATGGTTCTGGTAGGGCTACTTACACCTACGATAGTAGGTTATTTTTAGGTTCAATTGGTCGTGCTATCGTAGCTGCTGCTGGACTGTTAGGACCCCCAATTGCAGGTGCTATATTAATTTTGGCATCTCGCAGTTTCAAAACAGCCAGCTTAAGTTTAAAAATATTAGGTGGATTTCTACTGTTCTCAGTACTAATATGGGTACGTTCCGTCTTCGGAATAGTAGCAATTTTGTTCTTAGGCTTAATTATCCTTGGTATCGGTATTAAAGGAAATCGCTGGTTTCAAGGATTTAGCATTCAATTTTTAGGAGTTCAAGCCTGTGTAAGTACTTATAATCAACTTGATTATTTATTTTCTCCCACCGCAGGTCCTCTAGGGGTTTCCGATACAGGACAAATACAGCAGCAATTACTATTACCTTACTGGTTTTGGGGTGGATTAATCGCAGTCGCGTCCCTAGTCATTCTCGTACAAAGTTTACGAATCGCTTATAAGCAGTGAACAGTGAACAGTGAACAGTGAACAGTGAACAGTTATCAACTTAAAATTACTAACTCATAACTCCTAACTCATAACTCATAACTCTTAACTCCTAACTCCTAACTCCTAACTCCTAACTCCTAACTCCTAACTCCCTACTCGAATAGGGTGCTAGGGCTAAGTTTTTGTCATTAAGGAGAACGCTATCGCAAAGTTTAAGCAGTTCTAATTCTGTCTTTGTTTTTCGCATAGTTCGCAAAAAATTACCATTCGTGTCAACTAAGAGTGCTATGTAGTTAAGATACATCTTAAGATGTCCCGCACGCGCTCTTGGTGGTGTTTTTACTGCTTCGGGAGTTTGACGTAAGCGGTCAATATATTCGCGTACTTCTATTAAAGGTACAAGAGAGATTGGCTTAGATTGCAAAATCTGCCGAATTTGATTGAAAATCCAGGGATTTCCGATAGCCCAGCGTCCCACCATCACACCTGCTGCTCCTGTTTGAGAAATCACTTTGAGAGCAGTTGCTGCAGAGTCAATATTACCATTGGCAAGCACCGGACAATTAACCCGTTTGACCGCTTGAGCAATCAAATCGTATTTTACTTCCCCGTGGTATCTATCCTTTACCGTGCGACCGTGCAAGCTCAGTAAATCAATATTGTGACGGTTAATTATATCTAAAATTTCTTCAAAATTATCCGTATTATCAAAGCCTATACGCATTTTTACCGTCAAAGGTCGGTTGTTCACAGCAGAACGCAGTTCTCCCAAAATCCGATTAACTTTTTCTGGTTCTCGCAGTAACCCACCCCCAACATTTTTACGATAAACCCTAGGAGCCGGACAACCCATATTTAAATCAATTCCAGCAATATTATATTGACAAAGTTCCCATGCTGTTCTGACTAAATCTGGGATACTTTCACCAATCATTTGAGCGAAAACCGGACGACCCGTATCGTTTTCGGTAATTGAAGCCAAAATCTTAAGATTGAGCCGCGAGTCTTCACGGACGCGAAAATATTCGGTAAAGAAATAGTCAGGACTACCGTAATGAGCCAGAATTTTCATAAACCAGAGATTTGTCACATCCTGCATCGGTGCAAGAGCAGTGAGGGGTAGGTCTGGATAAAGCGATTGGGGAAGAGATACCTCAGACATAGAATTGCAATGCAGGACAATGAAAATTATGATAACGATATTTTAGCTCGGTTGATTTGCACGAACTTCAATATCTTCAAGTGTTTGTAGTAAAAGACGTTTAGCCTGCATTTCCCAACCCAATTTCTGAATTTTGATAGCAGCGAAAGTACCACCAATAGCAGCCAGTAAACCGATGGGTTGCTGAAATGAAATTCCTAATAATAAACCCAAGCCACCAATTCCCCAAAATGGTAAAGCTACTGTTTGTCGCTGTTCTTCAATAATTTTATTTATTTCACCCGATGGCATTTGGGTCAATAATTCTTCTTTTACCTTTTTCTGTTCCGTCATCGGTACAGCTAAACAAATCTTTCGTCGCAGTTTTTCAATTTTGCGTGCATCAGTGCTGTATTCAGTCAGTTCATCAAGAGTCAATGATAACAAACGTTTTAATTGTTCCATTATGTGATGGGTTTCCTTGTATTTTTTTGTAAAAAACTATTCAATGTTATTTAGATATCTTATCGGTTTTGTTAATTAAGGGGAATTATTAAGTAAATAGAGATAATTTTATTTGTAGGTTGGGTTGAATGAAATGAAGCCCAACACAGATGTTAGGTTTCACTACAAGAAAGCTTCGCTTACCTGAGCCAGTCATAATTAATCTAATCAAAGTAGTGACTGGTGTAGAGACGTAGCAGTGCTACGTCTCCCGACGTTGGAAAGAAAACGAACCCATCAAAACTTATGGGACAGACCAGTAGTATTCCACCACCACATTAATTTTGATGGGTAAACATCGATTTGATTTAAAACCGATTAATCCTCTAAATTCTCTTCCTCTGCGCTCTCTGCGCTCTCTGCGGTTTTTTTTTACAAGCCGTGGAAACCCCGCAAAATTAACGTGGTCTAGTAGTAGTACTTCACCACATAAGTTATGAGGGGTTACAACAACTTACTTGTAGGTTGGGTTGAACGGAGTGAAACCCAACACCCGAGTTGGGTTGCGCTTCGCTTAACCCAACCTACAAAGAGACTTCAAAACCCCTCAAAATTAATGTGGTCTAGTAGTAGTTTGCCCCATAAAATGGAATACTTTATTTAACAGTTTTAAATAGAAAAGCTACCTCAATCACTACAAGATAAAGAGGCAGCTACAATCAATAATTTGCGTATAATAATTTACCTTGTATGGCAATAGTATTTTCATTGTTAATTGACGAAACAATGAATTGATATACCGCTGTACATGCATATATCAACCACACCTGCTATTTGATAAACATATCCAAATTCTCTTTAAATCAACAAAATGGATTGTTCTTAAGCATTAAACCTAAATAGATTTAAAAGGTCGTTCTCTTACATGCTTGAGAAAAGCAAATTCATCCCCTCCAGAACCATAATTTTATATATAGCAATCCTAGATGAGTCGTGAGAAAGGTAGGTGCCAGAAACCCGGTTTTTCCAAAAAACCGGGTTTCTAAATT
>JBCBHT010000122.1:0-20565 GCA_038525335.1 Cyanobacteria bacterium J06621_15
GCTTTGAATTATGTCGATAATTTAGATACTTTGCGTGGTTATGAAGGAATTGCTGCTGCTAGATACTTTCCAGCTTTTGGGAATTTAATTACTAATCGTAAATTTAGTTTTTCCCAGAGATTTCGGCAACCTCCCACAGATGAGATAAATTCATTATTGAGTTTTGGTTATACGCTCTTGTACAATAATGTATTGAGTTTTATAATTACCGAAGGACTTTCACCATATATAGGTCATTTTCACTATGGTGATAAACAAAAAACATATTTAGCTTTTGATTTGATGGAAGAATTTCGTTCTCCTATTGTTGATAGTTTGGTGTTAAAAGTAATTAATAATAGTGAATTTAAACCGAAAGATTTTGATGTCGTAGCAACCACAGGAGGAGTTTATTTAAGTCAAACTGCTAGAAGAGTTTTTCTGAGACAGTTTGAAAATAGGATGAATGAAGAAATTTCTCATCAAGATTTAATTTCTCAGGTAACGTATCGACATGCGATTCAATTACAGGTAAGAAGATATAAACGCTGTTTGTTATCCAATGATATTTACGAATCCTTTTTAAGAGCAGATTGAGTAGAAAAAGTAAGAAGTAAGAAGTAAGAAGTAAGAAGTAATGAGTTATACTTTATAAGTTATTTATTGTGGTAACAAATTGTTGCATTATTTTTATTCATGGTTAATCATCAGGGTAATCTTAGTATTCAAGAAAGAACAGAAAATTTTGCTATTAGAGTTATCAAAGCTTATTCCGAACTCAATAAAAGACCTTTTGACGATGCGGGTAAAGTGTTATCTAAACAATTTTTGAGAAGCGGAACATCAATAGGAGCAAACTGTTCGGAAGCTAAGTATGCTCAATCAAATGCAGATTTTATCAATAAGTATTCTATAGCCTTGAAAGAAGCTAGTGAAACTCTTTATTGGATAAAAATAATGATTAAATCGGAATTAGTACTAAAATCACAATTTAACTATATGATACAAGAGAATGAAGAAATTATTAAGATATTGGTAGCTTCGATTAATAAACTTAAGAAAAATAGCTAATTTATTACTTCTTACTTCTTACTTCTTACTTCTTACTTCTTACTTTTGACCTATTGAAAATGCTAGTGGTTGTTGTATATGATATTCCTAATGATAAAAGACGCACTAAGCTATCTAACTTTTTAGAAGGTTACGGGCAGAGAGTACAATTTTCTGTATTTGAATGCTTTTTAAACTTAGATGAAATGCGACAAATTTTTGAGAAATCGAAAAAAATTGTCAATCCATCTGAAGACAACGTGCGATTTTATTGGATTTCTGAAGATGCTGTTTCCAGAGTGTTAACTATTGGTAGCGAACATCCTCAAGAACCGCCAAACTATTATGTCATATAGCTTATAGCTCCACTACTGAGAAAAAGGTAACATGAAAATCGACACACTCCGCCAAATCGCTCAAATGCCTATTATTTCGTTGGAGTGTGTCGATGGCTTGCAGGGTAAGGGTTTGAGGCTCGTATTTTGTTCAGTTTTGCACGAAATACATACTGTTTTTCAGGAGTGTGTCGATTTGGCTTCTGAAACCCTTACTGGGTAAAGGCTCCTGAACGAACTCCCCACCGATTGGGTTAATTCGGATTAGTTGGAAACTTGGGATTATACGCGTTGGCATCAATAAGGTATTTCCCCACCGATTGGGTTAATTCGGATTAGTTGGAAACAAATAAGAAAACACCCTTAAAAACCTTTTGGGAAACCCCACCGATTGGGTTAATTCGGATTAGTTGGAAACACTTTCTTGGAATTTCTTCTGTGCTGGTTGCACAGCCCCACCGATTGGGTTAATTCGGATTAGTTGGAAACATTACTATCAGCTTCTCGTTTTTCAACGATTAGATGGTCCCCACCGATTGGGTTAATTCGGATTAGTTGGAAACCTTTCTTTTTGACAGAAAAAAGAGAATTTGAGGCTTGCCCCACCGATTGGGTTAATTCGGATTAGTTGGAAACTTTCCGCTTAAGCCGTCTAGAGCTATTGCCAGTCCTCCCCACCGATTGGGTTAATTCGGATTAGTTGGAAACTTGAAGGTAGTATTAATTACAAAAAATAGAAAAACTTCATGGTTAAAAAGATAAATGTTAGAATCAGCATGGGTTGAAAAATCCGAAAAAATAACACAATAAAAAGCATAAAAATGCCTGCCATTGTTAAACTACAACTATCTTTAGAAGCATTAGCAGAAGCTATTTGCTCCTTAGATTTAGAAGAAAAGCGCGAACTTCAAGCAATAGTTGAGCAGCAAATTTTTGAAGCTGAAGAAACCTTGTATGAAGATGATGTAGAGACACAGCAAGAAATTCAAGCGGTTCGAGCGGAATATGCACATGGTGAATCGATAACCATAGATGAATATATTAATAACCGCTCAAATCAAGAATGATGAGCTATACGGTATCTATTTCAAAATCGGTGCAAAAGCAGATTGATAATTTGAGAATGATGTTGTTAATCGCGCATTGGAAAAAATTCAAAACTTAGCTTCGGAACCACGTCCTGACGGTGTAGTTAAGTTAAAAGGTTTCGATAATGAATATCGTATCCGAGTAGGTGATTATAGAATTCGTTACGAGGTTGACGATGAAAACCAACTCGTACAAATTTTACAGTGTAAGCATCGAAAAGACATTTATAAAAAGAGTTAGTTGGTTCATATTTACACTTCAAATAGCGAAAAGATACCGCCACCAGTTAATTCGGATTAGTTGAAAACTATAAAAACATCCCTCGATTATTAAATAAATCGGGGAGCATATACGGAAATTTTAGCGGGTTTAAAATTTGAGAAGGATTTGATTCGTCAGTTTTTAAGCGAGGATATTATGCAAGAGTCAGTTATTTACCAAGATATTGAAGAGAAAGGAGAAAGAAAGGGAAAGCTTTCATTTTGTACACTTTTACTCAATCAGCGTTTTGGTGAGTTGGAATCATCAATTGTTGAAAGAGTTAATGTTTTACCAGTTGAGAAATTAGAAGGTTTAGGTGTGGCTTTGTTGAATATTTCTCAAGTTGATGATTTGATTACTTGGCTGGAAGAAAATGATAATAAACAGTAGGATGAAAGGAAATATTTTCTGATAATTTTACGGTTGTTTAATCCGAGTATGAAATTAAATGTAGAGACGTAGCAGTGCTACATCTTTATTTTATTTAAAATAACTAATAATTCCGATAAAAACCCTTAACCATAGAAACACCCCAATTAACCACAAACTCACCCATACATCCATAACCAAACTGTTTTCTCATTTCCATAGTTAGCTCATTAATAAAAACGTCTCTGGCTACACCTCCTAAATCATTCCCTTGAAGCATTGAGGAAATACCTGTAATCACTGTAGATGTTTTATCATTAAAATTTTGCTGTTGATTGCAGAAAGGAGTCTGAGCTAATGCAATCAAAAATTTAGTCCCAGGATTTACATAATTAGCATAAAGTTGGTATCGAGATGTCCGGGAACCATAATTTGATACTTTTATATAAGCATATCTATCTCTTCCAACAGGTTGAGTAATAACTAACTCTGTTTTTGTCCCATAACTCTTTCCTTCAGTTAATAATTTTCCACTGTTATAGTCGTAAACTTCAATATCAAAATCTGAACGACGGCTGTCATTTTTGAGAGTGAAAACCCCAAAAGTATTAGCAGGGATTTTGTATTGATAGCGTGCAATTCCTTTTGAGTTTAGCCTTTGATGGTAGTACGTATCATCTTGATGCTTGAATCTAGTAACCTGTTGAGAATTAGCGACACCAGTCGAAACAGTCCAGAAAGCGAGTGCTGCGATACCTGTAATTAATTTATTCATTTCACTATTTCCCTTTTTGGTTAGACAAAGCAAGCGTCCTAAATCAACTTCAGAATTATCCAAGCAATAAATTTTCCAGAGAATTTAAATCGGGATTAAAACCTTGATTTAACTGCTCGCGAGTATTTTCAATTAATGAAAGTTGTTTATCGATATGTGTAATCAAGCGACTACCATTCAAAGCATGAACTCGTAAAAATGTATCGATGATGTCACCAAAAATAGGAAATATTCCCACTACTATATCGATAACAGTAAGAGCAATAATCATTAATTTGTCTTCGTTATCCGCTCGTACTTTATAAGATTGCATTAGTAACCAAAAACCCATTGCTCCCGTATAAATTCCACCGACTCCAGGAATCGCTCCAATAAGAGCATCAAGTCCAACTTGGTCAAATAGCAAACCCTCAGATACTTTAATAAATTTTTGAATCTCGTTTTTAGTATGAATTAAATTTGCTTCGTGAGCTTGAATTTTTACCGGTAGAGATTGCTGCATATCCATAAGTGGTTTCTCGTATTGTTCTTGATTTCATGTACTTACCCTAAGTTGCTAGTGGAAACAACGTTTTCCATTTATTCACAAGAAACCACTGAACCTCACCCTCGATTTACCTACGGTAAATCTTTCCCTCTCCTTATTAAGGAGAGGGATATCTAAGAATTAAGGTGAGTTTTTTACATAGTAAAAACCTGATATTGCTGAATCAAAATTTTGTAAAAAACGTAAAACCAGTGTAGAGACGTAGCATTGCTACGTCTCCAGCAATGTGAAATCATATCCAAATTACCTACAAAGCCAAAAATCTCCCCTCTCCTTAACAAGGAGAGGGGCTGGGGGTGAGGTTTTTCTTTTAACAACACAAAATCAATCCGGAAAGAGCATATTCCACCAATCGGTTTAAATTGTAGTCAAGAAAACAAAAACACATACAACAGTGGTAATAAAGAAATGAGAAATCTTCATAGAGTCTTGGTTATAGCAGACGGTGATAATGCTTTTATGGCTGCTCAAAGTTTTAATCGCAGAATAAATTGGCATAAAATGCGCGATTATTTAGCAGACCCCAAAGAGGGTAGAGAATTAATCGAAATGGTGATTTATTTTGGTCTACCTCCAGCAAAAGATAGATTTGAAGAACAGCGGAAAAGCAAAGAAAAATTTATTTATTGGGCAAAGAGTAATGGATTTTTAATTGTTACAAAAGAAGGTAAAGCCAAAGGAGATAGTTTTGAGAATAATGTCGATGTTGTAATGGCAATAGACGCAATGCAGTTAGCTTTAGAAATTAAACCAGATATTGTAGTTTTGGTAACTGGTGATTCGGATTTTGCTTATCTTGCAGAAAAGTTGAGAAGAAGAGGAATAAGAGTCGAAGTTGCTTCGGTAGAGCAATCTTTAGGAAGTGAGTTAAAGAATTCAGCTAATAGCGTGGTGGATTTAACCGAAGTTTTTGATAAATTTGAGCAGCATAATTCTAACGATAATTTTTACCGTATTGGTCATGCAAATGTTTTTGATTAGTGAATAAAGAATTTGAAAGTAAGAAGTAAGAAGTAGGAAGTAATAGTTTTGATTTTCTATAAACTATGAGCGTAGTAATAATGTCTTTAGTGTCACGTACCAATCGCATCTAATAGACAATTGCGGCTATTCCTAAATAAAAAAGAAAGAGAGTTATTTATGGAAACAATAAACGGTAAATTGACCAATCAAAAACTAAATCAATTTGATGAAATAACCCACAATATTGAGTATATCAATCGACGTTGCGAGTATCTACAATCTCAATTAACTCACATTAACAGTCAAGATAATTTGCAGAATAATTTGCAATATTTACAAAAACTCGAACAGCGAATTGGTTTTCTTGAAGAATTGACATCAAAACAATCAAAGCAAATATCATTTATTAAGATAGGCAGCATTATTGCGTTGCTTTTTGTATGGTCTATTTGCAGTACGAACAATCAACAAAAAGATGATAGTAGTCAGATTCCAAAACAATTATATTCATATATTGCACCATTCTCTGCGGACTGAAGGCAGAGCCTTCAAGCACTAATTCCCAGGTTGAATCTGGGAACCAGAAACTAGAAACGTTGGGAACTAGAAATATTTGGCGCTAAAGCGCAACTACAAACTTGAATAATTAGAATAAAGCGAGGACATAAAATGAGAGCAATTGTTAACGGTAAATTAGTTGATTTACCCAAAGGTGCAACTGTTGAAGAACTACGAAAAAAATTACCAGAAATTGGTCAAGATGATGTGATGGAAGAAGGATTCGGTGGTACTCGTCCTTTGAAGAATAATGAATGCTTGAAAGAAGGTTCAAAGGTTTGGACTGTACCTAAGATTGTTAAAGGTAATAAGTAAGAAGTAAGAAGTAGGAAGTAGTAAATAATAAACTTGTAGGGTGCTGTACTTGCGAGAAATTTTTCGATTGTGACAATAATTATTTCCGTCTTACCGTCATGCACCAATTAGAAGTAATAAGTAATAAGTAATAAGTAATAAGGTGAATTATGGCAATTACAGTTAGTCAAGATAGAACGGGATTTCAACCTAGTCAGAGAATTATCGAAGAACTCAAATTATTAGAAAGGGTTGCTAAAAATATAATTGTTGGTAGCAAGACTGTTGGTGATACTAGATATACCGCTGTTTTGATTAAAGGAATGCCTTTATCTTCTCGAAAATTTAAGGTTTCCAATACCGATGTTTTGTTCCTATTACCGTCAGATTATCCTCGACTTCCTCCCATCGGCTGCTATCTAAATTATCCTTGGAACACTGTAGGAGAAGGCGACCATCATTTTACCAGACAAAGCTATTACGGTGCGCCATTTTTAAGCGAACAAGGATGGTATTGGTATTGTGTCGGATTGGGAGGAGGATTCAATCATGATGTTTGGTTGAATTCTTGGCGACCTAGTAATAACGCGGAAAACGGTCATAACTTAGCGACACTATTTGTTACAGCTCGTCATGCGATTAATAGCGACGATTAATTAAGTAAGAAGTAAGAAGTAAGAAGTAAAAAGTAAGAAGTAAGAAGTTATTTGTACTTCCTTAATCGAGCAAACTAACAAAACATAGGATATTCATTTTTGTAGGGTGTGTGACGGTTACGATAATTTATCACTTGTAACAAAATCATTTGAAATTACCGTCACGCACCATAAATCTAAACCATCAACTATCAACTATCAACTATCAACTATCAACTATCAACCAACAATGAATACTAAATTTTCTCTACACATACCACCAAAAATGTGGTCTGATTTTCAAAAATCGATGCTTGAGTCTCGGATGTTTAATGAAGAAGTAATTGGTTTTATATTTTGTCAGCGTCATCAGGTTTCAAAACGCAATGTTAGATATATTCCTAAGACTTGGGTGGTTCCAACTTCTGAATGCTACGAACATCAATCTACCGACGGGTTGGTATTAACACAACGTTTTCATTCCTATCTATTAGAAAATCATCTATTCCCCGGTTTGGATATTGTTCATATACATACTCATGCTGGTGTCGGTATTCCTGAGTTTTCCTATATTGATAACCGCTATGAATCAGAATATGCAAAGTTTATTGCATCTCATTTCCCTGAAAAACCCCGTTTGATTTCGGGTGTGTTTGATGAAGGTTTAGATAATTGTAAGTTCCGTATATGGGATAGAAAGGGAAGAGAATTTCAGCAAATCGACGCACCTCGCCAAATCGCTGAAATGCCTATTCTTTCGTTGAGGTGTGTCGATTGCTTGCAGGGTAAGGGTTTGAGGCTTGTGTTTTGTTCAGTTTTGCACGAAATACATACCGTTTTTCAGAGATGCGTCGATTTGGCTCCTGAAACCCTTACTGGGTAAAGGCTCCTGAACGAACTCCCCACCGATTGGGTTAATTCGGATTAGTTGGAAACCATAGCTTTTATGTTTCTGAATTTCTTTCCAGTCATTCCCCACCGATTGGGTTAATTCGGATTAGTTGAAAATGACAAAGAATCCTTGGTTTTTCGGAAATCAAGGATTCTTTTTACTTCTTACTTAAATATGGAATACGCTATTTCCACTTCCATGTCATAGTAAATCAGTAATTAGAGAAACACGAGCGATACAAAGTATGCAAAGCTACCAAATTAAATTAGAAGGAGATGTATTGCACGTTGGCTTCAACCGTAACATCCCCGCACAAGGCGATCGCATCGCCAAAGACGCACTTTCTCGAATTAACCAAATGATTGACTCTGGTGAGATTTCCGGAGGAAAGCGCATTTTAATTGATGGGCCGCAATCAGTTCCCGTAGCTTATATTCTCTCCCACAAATTGGTTCATTTATACCAAGCAGTTGCCGTACTCGACCCCAAATTGGGCAGTAAAATAAGTACAGCAGATGGTGCTATCAGACACAAAACTTATATAGTCACCTCCGTACATGGTTCCACGGAATATAAAGTGGGAGATTTGATTGAAACCCAAGAATCACAAAAAGAACGCTCCAGAATCAAAGTAGTTTTATGCGGACCACCACAATCTGGTAAATCATGCTTGCGAGACGGTTTGAAAAGAGCTATTTTAGCCAATGTAAACGCACCTTATCCATATATAATCACCGCTTGTCCCGATGGAGAAGGTTCTTGGCACCAAGAAGCTTGCGAAAAGAATGAATCATTGGCATCCGAATGCAAACGCAAGAATAAGGGAGATGTAACCCCAGAATTTGCAGAAGAAGCAGCTAGATGGGTTAAGAGCGCTAACCAATTAATCAATATTATCGATGTTGGTGGCAAAATTACCGACGAAAATAAGACAATTATGCAACCAGCAACCCACGCAGTTATTTTATCGGGAGACACGAGTAAAATTGCAGGTTGGGAAGGTTTTTGTCAAAATTTGGGATTAAAAATAATTGCTAAAATTCACAGTCAATTGAATGCTGTTCAAGATGAAGTTTTGTTTAGTAAAAATTGGCAAGAGAATACAAACGAATTACTAGAAAGAGCATATTTACTTGCAGGGAGCGTACATGGTTTGAAGCGAGGGGAGAATTTATCAACTCGTCCGATGGTGAAAGCGTTGGCTGAGGTTTTGATTCATTTGACTAAATGCTAAGGGAATCTTGTATTTGAGAAAATCTTAAATTAATCCAAAACAAATCATCATTTATTAAAAATAAGACTATTGTTGAATGTAATATTTAATACTTCTATTTTTGTTTAATGAAGAATGTAATTTGGAAAACAAATCTAGATATTTGAAAATTAATAGAAGTCTAAAACTTGATGTATACAAGCATAAATAGATGGTCGTTGAGCAGTTTTTAGGTGTATGACAAATAAAATCTACACAGTAATTACCTTTGCTCCGGTGCAGGGGTTTATCGAAAAGTCGCGAAAGTTACGAGATTTGTATGGGAGTTCTTATTTACTTTCTTATATATCTTGGGTGATTTGTAATGCTGCTGAAAATCGTGGTTGTACAGTCATTTCTCCAGCTTCGATAAATGTTACTCAGGGAATGCCAAATCAAATTATTATTGAAGGTAACTTTCCGGAAGATGAAGCTAAATCAGTACTCTTAAAAGCTTGGAAATGCATTACGGAAACTTGCCGAGAGTGGATTGAAACAAATGTCGAGGTGATTGAAGGTGAGAAGGTTGATTATACACCTTGGAAAAGAACCTGGGGTTTGTGGACGAAATATGCGTGGGAATTTTTCTGGGTTCGGGGTGAGGAAAATCAAACTATAAGTGATGTCAGGAAAAAGCTGAATGAGAAAAAGCGCGCTCGCGATTGGACTGGGATAAACTGGCAGGGAGAGAGTTCTACCCTTTCCGGTGCAGATGCAATAGCATATCCAAAGCTTGGTTTCAATTCGGACCCCCGGAAGTATAATTATCAGCAAGAAAAGAACGATGTCAGAGCTTTTTATCAAGCACTCAGGGAGAAATTAGGGGAATCATTGATTGACCCCAAAGAAGAACTCAGCGTTCCTGAGTTAATTAAGCGAATGATTACCTATGAAACTGTTTCTAATCAATTAATTAAAAATTTTAGAACCGAATTTGGTAAAAATGGAGCAAATATTGACCCATTAATTGAAGAAATTCAGCAAATATCTAATGATTTACAACCTTCTTCCTTCAAAGATTTAAATCGTCATAAAGATAATACAAAAGTTACTCAAGAGCAACAAAAAAGAGGTTTTCAAGGTTGGTTTCAAGGGGATGGTGATAAAGCTGGTGACTATTTGAAAAAGTATCCTCACAAAACCCATGAATTTAGTGAAGAAATGCGGGATTGGGGTAAATGGTTTAAAAATAAACCTCTGCACTTTGGTCGTGTTATTTATGCAGGGGGAGATGATTTTTTAGGTGTCTTTTATGATAGAGAAGATGAGGGAGATAAATTAGAACCAAAGTATTGTGTAGATTGGTTTAAGGATTTTAAATCCAAAATTTGGCATCAAAATAAGACTACTAAAGAAGAACAAAAGAAAATAACAGTCAGCGTCGGATTTGTATGGGCTTTTCGTGGAATACCCCAGCGAGATATACTACAGCATTGTCGGGAAGCGGAGAAGTCTGCAAAAAATAATGGACGGGATAGAATTGCTTTTCGTATTTTATTCAACAACGGTAATTACTTAGAATGGGTTTGTCCTTGGTGGTTGTTGGCAGAAGGTTTGCTGTCGGGTTATCAAGATAGAGATAAAAACGAAGCTAAAGTTAAACAAAACTGGACGCATATATATAATGATGTGGCTGTATTAGAATCCCGTCACGCTTTTGATGATGATGGTTTAGATGTAGCATTGGGTTTGTTCGAGATATATTTTCCCGATTATTTAGAGACAATTAAAGATAATCAAAAGCGATTACATCCTCAGAAAGCGAATTTAACAGAAGTTCGTTCGGGAATATTAGGGGAAGAGGATATGTATTATCAAGAAAATACACAAGTGATAGACCAAACCAAAGTCAACAAAGCTTTAACCAACTGGATAATAAACTTTGCAAAAGTAGGATTTCATTTATGTCAGCAGTAGAAACTCCAGAAAACACATCTGAAAAAACCAAATATCTTCCTCCTCGCTCCCCATTTACCCATTTAATTATTATTGAACCCTTGGGTTTACTCTACGGTAGTTCCGGAAGATTTCTCTCACCAGAAAACTTAGTCGGACGCTCTGGTAGTAATTTTCCTCCAAGTAGTGCGACTTTATCGGGTTTGTTTGCAGCTTCTCAAGATGAAAATGCAGATATCCGCGATTTGATGTTAGCTGGCCCGTTTTGGGGAAATATAGACGAGTTAACCTCAACCGAACAAAATTTTTATGTTCCTACTCCGAAGAACTGTTTAGTTAAAGATGGAAAAATTGTTGATAAATTAAGTTGGAATCGCGAACTTGAAGCTTGGAAAAATAAAGACAATGAAACTCCCGTCGGTAAATATGATAATAATACTTGGTTAGCAATTAATAATTGGAATAATCCCCAAGAAGTTAAGAAACATCCTTGGAAATTTTTAGCTCATTTGCATCCACGTTTGGAATTAGAAGAACGACATGTAATTAGAAATAGTGAAGAACAGGGAAGTTTATTTTTAGAAAATTCGGTTCAGATGGAAACTGGTACTTGTTTGGTTTATCTTTCCAACACTAAACTTGAATCCGGTTGGTATCGGTTTGGTGGTGAAGGACATATGGTTGATGTCCGATGCGAACCTCTAAGTCAATCACTTATCGATTTATTCAAAAAACCCGTAGGAAATAAATTTGCATTAATTACCCCTGCGGTTTGGGGTTCCAATCGTTTATCTCAAAGAGAACCAGTTTATTTAAAGACTGCTGAAAATCAGAACCAAGAAAAAAACGTTTGGGAATTAGAAGCACTTTTTACAGCTCGTCCCATACCATTTCGTTACCGTTTGGGAGGAAAAGGTGACACTAAACTATTATCTCGCGGACGTTACGCGGTTCCTGCGGGTACAGTTTACATCTTAAAAGAAGCAATAAATCAACCTTGGCAAGAATGGGATGCGAACTGGTTCCCTAGAGAAGGTCCTTCACTGAAGCGTTGGGGATGTGGGTTAGCGCTTGCTTTTAAGTAAGAAGTAATAAGTACTTGGACAAAATTAATTGTATATTTGTCATTGCGAGTGGAACGGAGTGAAACGAAGCAATCTCAGAGTGTTGCGATTGCTTTGCTATCGCTCGCAATGACACAAATATTTTTGTCCATCTACTTAAGTAATAACAACTAACCACTAACAACTACCAATTATCAACTAACCACTAACCACTAACAACTACCAACTATCAACTATCAACTAACAACTAAAATGTATCACAAAGCTTACGGAATTATTGAAACCTTAGCACCGCTACATATCGGAGCGAGTGCTGGAGAAGAAACGGGAAATTTAAATTTGATTTTTCGCGACCAGTTTACCCAAACTGGGATTATTCCCGGTAGTTCGATTCGGGGGAGATTTCGGGCTGATATGCGACCAAATTCTAAAGAAAATGAAAGAAAATGGTACGGTCATGAATCCGTATCTAAGGAAGAGAAGGAAGCAATTCAAAGCAATACTGTATCCAATAAAGAAAGTCTGACAACAGAAGCTTTAGTAAAGTTTGAATATGCTTCTTTGGTATGGCTTCCGGTATTTTGTCCCGGTCAACCGATTGTTTGGATTACCTGTCCGAGATTATTAAAACGCTACAAGCAAATTGCTAGTATATCAGCAGAAATACCAAAGCCATATTCGGCTCCAAAAGCTTTACAAAGTCGTCAAGTTGGCACTAATCAAAGAGTTTTATTTTTCAATCTGGGTTTTATCGAAATTGAACACGATGATAATCTTACTGATTGGATACCAAGCGGTACCGATTTTAATCGCGATAACTTACTCGTAGTTGCCGACAATGATATCGCGATGCTGCACGATATGGCGCTTTACCGTCAAAGTCGCGTGAAGTTGGCAGATAAGGAAAAGAAGGTTGAAGGGGGAGCCTTTTTTAATGTTGAAGCTTTACCGGAAGCAAGCATTTTAGTTTTTCCCATCGCTTTGAAAGAAACAGGTTGGCAGCCTTTTGGTGATAGTGCAGAATCTCAAGAATTGTATTTTGGTGGATTGGAATCGATTGGATTTGGTCATTGTCGGGTGAAGTTAGCAGGAGACTATTAATCATGGGTTGGAAATCTTACGATTTAGACCGAGAAGCACAAAAATTGGTATTAAGTGCCAAACAACGCGATGATAAATCTCTTAACCAATCATATAAAATGCGGATGGCTGTTGCTTATGGATTAGAGCGTTTTTGGGGAGAACATTTACGCTTACAAGCCAAAGAGCCAACAAAATCCCAATATTGGAAAGAAACTTGGGATGCATTAGTAGGAATTATGGAACAAGCGGGAGTTTTGATTCCCAACGAAACGGTTAATGCTAACAAAGTCGGTGAAATTCAAGCCATGTCAGAGCAACTTTGGCAGCTAGAAATACAGGAACAACGGGTTTCCTTAGCAGTTTTAACGCAACTATGTGACTGCATTGTTTGGTGGACGCAGCGTTATAAGTAAGAAGTAAGAAGTAAAAAGTAAGAAGTAAGAAATAATGATTTAGGTTTTATTTTTGAATTTACTTCTACTCTGTGTAAGGTTGTAGCGTTATTATTTTCACCTTCTTTATGTAAGAAATATCTCAAAACATCATAGAACAATAATAAAGCCTAAAGTTGATTTTAATCAGACACTTGCTACAAGTTAATAAATCCACCTTCATTAATCTCCTTATTTCTTACTTCTTACTCATTACTTCTTACTTTTTACTTCCTACTTCTTACTTTTCACTTATTACCATGACTATTCCAGAACCTGCGAAAAAAGTCCCGATGCTATTCCGGGCACAAATTGACGGACGCTGCCAAATTCAAAGATTAGTTCCTCGTAGAGAAGAACAAGACGCTACACGTTGGGCTTCGGAATGGGTGGAAAAAACTTATCCCCAACTTCGCGAGTCTGCTGGTTTTGTTCAAACTCGCACCTATAATTTAACTTGGCGATTTATTACCAATAGCGGACAAGATGACGGTGTAACTCGTCCTGTAATTGGTGCTAGAGGTTGGCCATTTTATCCTGGAAGCAGCATGAAAGGTATTTTTCGCCGCGCTTGCAATCAAGAAGAAGCCGAGCGCTATTGCGGTAAATCCCTCGATGATGATTTCAAACCTGGAATTTTGCGCTTTCATGGTGGTTATCCTACCGATACTGCTTGGACGGAAGATTTAGTCGATATCGTTCATCCCCAGCAAGATTGGCAGGTAAAATCTAGCGGTAGAGGTCCGAGTGCTTTTATTCAAATTTCTCTTCATCAACCAGAACTAAAATTTGGTATTTCTAGTACTGTTCCGTTAGATGAACAGGAATGGGAAGTAATTTGGGGTATTTGGGAAAAAGCTATATCTACCGGAATTGGTAGCCGGGTTTGTGCTGGTTACGGACAACCGGAAAAACATGCTGGTAATATACTTTATCGGACTAAGTTAAAAGGTCAAGGACAAGCAGCCAAGTTAATTGACGGTACGGGAGAGTTTCGAGCCAACGTTTTCCGTGCAGCAGTAAGAGGTCATGCTCTACGGATTTTTGGCGGATTAACCAATGCAGACACCGCAGATAGAATTGTTAATAATCTATTTGGTGGTATTCAAGGTAAAGCTGTAATTGGATTGTTGGGAATGAGTTTTCGTACAATCAAAGATAATTTAGGGGAATTTGGTAGAGCGGGTTATAAGCAACCAACTTACGATATTGAAGGAGAATTAACTTGGTTGTTAGCGAGAAAATTACCCAACTCAGAACAAGAATTAGCATTGAAAAAATTGATTGCAGCTTTAACTCGATTTGCAATGATATTTGGTGGTTTTGGTAAATCTTGGCGCAGAGCAGACCACCGCTTATTTTATGAAGAATACTACGAAAACCAATATAAATCATTAATTGGCTGTCATTGGCAATGGTTGGGAGAGCGTTCTATTGCCAATGATATAAAAGTTCGTAAATTAGACCATGTAACTAAATTTATTGATGAAGTACAAAAAATAGCTCAAGAATGGATGCAATTCCAAGGTATTAAACCTAATCCCGCAGAACACGCAAATTGGAGAGAAATATGGCATCCCGAGAAGGTGCAAGTATGGGGAAGAGAAGCAGAAAATAAAGAAGATTCCCGAGCTATTTTTTGGTTACACAGACCTTATCAAGAAGAAATTCGCGGAATACAATCGGAAGGTTCTATTTATCGTTCCTCAGTTACCGGACAAATGGGACAAATTGGTAGATTATGGCATCGAATGTATCCAGTTTTTCGGTTGGTTAAAAATCCAGAAGACCCAAGTAAACCAATTCCGAAAAAGACATTTAAGTACTTGGAATTTTTGACTTTATTTCCAGATAATTCGAGGGAATCTCAAGATTTTATCAAATTTCTTAATTCTCAACAAAATCGTTCTAATAGTTTTCAGCAACTGTGGTAAAAAGACTAAAAATCAGGTAAAAATATCATGCGTCGCGTAATTGTATCTACCATCGGCACCAGTTTATTAACAAATCAAATCAATCGCGCTAACCCAGAAGAAAAAGATTGGTATCCCCAACTGCGCGATACAGCAAACCTAAACGAACAAGACACACCAGAAACTGTAAAAAAGATTATTTCAACTTTAGAAGAAAGAGCAAACAAGCAGTTAAATAAAGTTCAAATACCCGAAATCCGTCGTGCTAGTGCGGAATTAAATGGTATTTACGGTGTCTACCAAGAAGATTTAACCCAGGGAAAAGAAGACTATCATTTTCTGATTGCTACCGATACAATTCAAGGTAAAACTACCGCTCAAATCGTCGAAACTTTTCTGAGAACACAAGGTTTAACTAATACTAACATTTACACTCCCAAGGGACTTTCTACTGCTAGTACAGAAGCCTTCTCAGAAGGAATTGATGACTTAATTGTTTGGTTACAAAAAAATATTCCACCCTTAAGAGAAAGCAAATACAAAATTTGTTTTAACTTAGTGGGTAGTTTCAAGAGCTTGCAAGGTTATCTCAACACCATCGGAATGTTTTACGCTGATGAAATAATTTACATCTTTGAAGGTCAAAAATCCGATGTAATTACCATTCCTCGCTTACCAATTTCTGTAGATACTTCCTTATTTAAACCTTACACAATGCAGCTAGCATTATTAAACGCTGGAGCGGGACTTTCTCCCGAAGAAACTAACGGAATTCCCGAAACAATGTTAGGTGAATTTGATGGAAAAATGGTTCTTTCAACTTGGGGACAGTTAATTTGGAATCAGTGTAAAGATGATTTACTCGGTGGGGATTTAATTGATTTTTCTAGATTGGAATATCAAGATAGTTTTAGGGCTGATTACAACAAAGTTAAGGAAAAACATAAGCGGGTTAAATTACAAGAAACTTTAGCCAACATTACCCGTTTATTAAATGAGTCGAATGGTGATACTGCTATTCTTAAACAACATGGGGGAATACAGTACGACCGCTATGTGAATAAAGACAATATTGACCATTTTCGGATAACTCAAGGTATACGGGTTAGTAATACGATTATTCAAGGTAAATTACTATTACGTCGTTACGGTTTAGAACCTGAAGTTAATAATAATCCTTAATTTTCGTTTGCTTGAATTTTTCATACAGAAGATTATCATTAGGTAATCAGCTTTCAAGATTGCTTGGCTATTCTAATACCAATTCTGTATGAGGCTGCGCTAAAAGCCCTCACTCTAGAAGAGTGGGGCTAAACAAACGAAGCCCCTCTTCAGGGGCTAAATTAGCTGGTAGGTTGGGTTGAGGAACGAAACCCAACAAACAGTTGATAATGTTGGGTTACTCGAAGAGATTGCTCCGCTTACACTTCGTTCAACCCAACCTACGATTTGTGTTAACTAATCCGACTTAATCCAGTCGGCGGAAGACAAACAAAAAGATTTATCAAAACTATCGCTTTGCGTTTCCAACTAATCCGACTTAATCCAGTCGGCGGAAGAGTTTTCTCGTTGGGGCATAGGCATCAACTTCAACGTTTCCAACTAATCCGACTTAATCCAGTCGGCGGAAGACGAGGTTTTACTTTGGGATGGTGCCGTTAGAACGATGTTTCCAACTAATCCGACTTAATCCAGTCGGCGGAAGCAGATAGAAGCGGCAGGAGAATAAGCAGGATTGGGGGTTTCCAACTAATCCGACTTAATCCAGTCGGCGGAAGTGCCCACGACTGTAAGGCAGAGTATGGGTACTGGCGTGTTTCCAACTAATCCGACTTAATCCAGTCGGCGGAAGTGACAACATTACGGGTATTGCGGTCAATATTACAGAGTTTCCAACTAATCCGACTTAATCCAGTCGGCGGAAGTTAAGGAAGTGCTAGGGTATCGACGCGGGTAGTACGTTTCCAACTAATCCGACTTAATCCAGTCGGCGGAAGCCTCACGAATCTGCCACTATTGAGGAATGGAAGGTTTCCAACTAATCCGACTTAATCCAGTCGGCGGAAGAATAGTCATTCAGTCAGAAAAATGCAGTCAGAAATGTTTCCAACTAATCCGACTTAATCCAGTCGGCGGAAGATTTTGGGTATGTTTTCCGGTCAGACAATGAATGATGTTTCCAACTAATCCGACTTAATCCAGTCGGCGGAAGATGATAATTGGCTTTCCTTACTTAAGGAATATAAAGTTTCCAACTAATCCGACTTAATCCAGTCGGCGGAAGTTTTTTATAAGGATTGAAAGAGTAAAGTATCACAGTGTTTCCAACTAATCCGACTTAATCCAGTCGGCGGAAGTCGGGAATGTCAGTAGCTTGTTTAAAAGAAATTCTCGTTTCCAACTAATCCGACTTAATCCAGTCGGCGGAAGCTGTAGAGGGTGCTTTAATAGATTGAGAAATCGGTTGTTTCCAACTAATCCGACTTAATCCAGTCGGCGGAAGACCTTCCCTTGAAACCCTTGCATGACAGGGATTCTAGAACGGGTTTTGACGGGTCTAAAAAAAGGTTCATTTCAGCCTCGCTTATTGATAATTAATCTCACTTGTCACAAGATGTTAAACACTGAAACCATTTATTGATAAGGATTTCGGCGATTTTGACGGAACCCCCCTAGTTTTAGCTCCCGCTTCGACCCGTCAAAAAAACAAGCTCACAATCAAAAGATTAAAACGTTTACTTCGTTATGTCTAGTTTTTATTTTAATAAACTTCTTTCAATTTTTTACTCCGTACCAATATTTTTTTCGTCAACGCAATTTCAATCGGATTTAAAGAATTTCCAGTAGGTTTACCATCTCGTGATTCTGCTGGAGTATATTGCAACCTTGATTGTCGCATTAATAAAGATGCAATCGTCATCCCCACACCCATACTCTGCCACAAGTTCCGGTATTATTTAATCGGAAAATTGTTACTTTTACCTGGTTACTTAGGAAGTATAAAACCACCGGAAGAATCGAAAGTTTTTCCGAGTTTATATTGACGATTCCAGCCTCGGAGTTGATAGTTTAAATCGGAATTTCTATCGCTGGTGATGCTTCCTGTAGGTGGCATAATTATCAATTCTCCTGAAGCTGTGCGCTCGAATCTTAAATCCGGGTTGTTTTGACAAAGCTGGAAAAATTGCTCGTCAGTTAGATTGATATTATCAATATCTAATTCAAGGATTGAAGGTAAATTAATTGTGAGGGGATTCATGATATTAGTCAAAATAGCAGTAATATATTTATTCTAATTTTCTTCTCAATTAATGTAATTTTACTTTTATTTTAAAGAAGAATCATGCTCTCACCACAGTAATAGAACGTCCCCCCTCTGTAGTTTTAACTTCAGTTGATAAACGTTCTTCAATTGAAGGAGCTTTGCTTCTCCTGTCAAAAATTATTAACCAACCAAAATTTTCTCCCAACCGAGCTAAATAAGATTCTAGCTGTTCAAGACCATCTTCTAACGGGTCGCCCTTCTTCAGGACACTTCCGTGCGGGGGTTCCCCCCGTTGAGGAAAGTGTCCGGTATCTCGCCAAACTTTCAATTCTATCCCCAGCGTTACCTTTCCATACCTCAAACATAAATCCATCCTGTCGCTTCCAATTGCATATTCGCGTTCTAAGCTTCCACCACCATTAACTACGCGATGTAAAAACGCCATAAGTACGGTGTAGGGGGTGCAATTTCATGGTAAACAGCACTACCAAGTATTGATTTAGGTTCCTTGTTTGCTGTGGGAGTGCTTGGATGAGAAATTGTATTTTTCTGCTAGCAGATAAAAATATGGAAGCTACATTTAATGGTTTTTTAACAAGAGAAAAATTTTATTTGAAGTCAATAAGATATTCAAAATATTGTTGATAATTAACGCTAAATATTTATAAAAATAAATTGGTGAAACTATAAAATAATTAATTTAATTAATACTTTTGTCAAATTTTATAAAAGATTATTTAAAAAAAATGTAGTAACTGAATGATATTATTATGATAATTATATTTCGTTTTCTCTCAATATCCATTGATTTAAAAGTGCTTCAAAAAGCTATTTTCGGCTTTTGTTCATACTGATGTAATTGGTTGACAACTTTAAATTTTAGCTGTGGTGTTAATACCAATTCTGTATGAGGCTGCGCTTAATCACCCATGTCCTTACGGACACGCTCCGCTAACAGCCTGGAAGGCTGAGGCTACTGAAACTAAGCCCACAGAGGTGGGCTAAATTCGGCGCATCTTCGGCGCATCTTTATAAAGAAATGGTATAAGGACATCATTATCCCATTGTTTATAAAAATTATTTTTGACAGCTATCTTTCTTAACAGCACTTTGTTTAATTACGCGATTATCAGCAATAAATTCAATATCACCATCTTTGTTTAGAATCCATCCGGTAGCTTCCTTTATAGGAGTGGGGGAGGGGGAGAGGGGAGGAGTGGGGGAAGAATAATAATTATTATTTCGTAAATCTTGTAGAACAATTTCGTTAGATAAGACTTGTTTGGGATTTTGAGGAATTCCACCTCGTCCAGTTGTGATGAAACGAGCTTCTTCGTCTGTGGGACAACCAGCACTTATTCTATCGGTAGCATCGGTTAAGTTTTGGGGAAGTTCGATTAAACCGGATGTGATATCGAGTTCCAATAAATTTAAATCGAAATTTCCATCCAGACCAAATTCCGAGCTTGCTGTAATATCGCTTTGAGGAGTTGTTTGTTCTCGAAATGTTATTCCAAATATTCCAGGGGTATTAATTAAAATATTTCCACCATTACCTTGAAAAGCATTTGCGTTAATATCGCTATTTTCGTTGGGTACAGCGACAATTAAACCACCATCGATTGTAATATTACCTCCATTTCCACCACCGCTATTTTCTGTTCCGGCTCGGGTTGATATGGTACTGTTATTTCGTAGAAGCAATAAATCATTAATTGAAAGATTGATATTTCCACCAACACCCGCAATACTTTGAGCAGTAATTGAACTGTTATCTAAAAATAATTTCAAAGCTTCAATATCGATATCACCAGCATTTCCCACACCTTCACCACTTACAGAAACAGCTGCTCTATCAACAATATTGAAATCTCCGGTTTTAACGTTAATATTTCCTCCCGAACCCGAAGCGTT
>JBCBHT010000123.1:0-20493 GCA_038525335.1 Cyanobacteria bacterium J06621_15
ACACAGCCAAAATCCTCTACACGGATTTGCTATTCATTAGTCTACGAAGCTAGATTTCCCATGCAGGTAGAGCCAGTGCGTTGTGAAGGTTCTCTCTGTAGCAACTTGCGTGCAGTTTTAACCGCCGGATATTTTTAAAATTTTATAAACATTCCTAAATATAGTCTTGTGGGATGGGCATCCCTGCCCGTCCGATTTCCATCAAATTTATTTGTACGCTATATTATTTCTTACTCTTCACCCAAATCTTGCACAAAATAAACAAAAAACATTTGAATAAAAATTAAAACTTTACAGCATTCAATCTTCTGCAAAATATTCATAAACCTCAGCCACATTCAAAAAAACACTTTTTTGTAATCTTGGTATCCTTGCATACCAACTCTAAGTTAAATCTTAAATTTAGACACACATCATAATATTTAAAATTTTACTTCTTGCTAAGTCGAATTCATGAGTAGGATTATTCGACTGAATTTCATCTACAGAATAAAAATGCTTTACCGTTCGTTTCAGCAAAATTTTTTTGATAAGGACAGCAGGTTTAACAAAATAGTGTGGTCTTAATTACCAAAATTTACATTTCACTCCGAAATAGAATTATGACCAGCTGTCCTATTATTTAAATTTTGACAATTTTATCTAGGCTATAAATTATTTTTAATTCCACAATATCGAACAAAGACACAAAAAATTCTTCAACCAATTTCTGGTTTTGCCTAGAACTCATCTTGTGTTCTCTCTGAGACACTACAATATAAACCCAATTGTTAAAATAATATAAAAAAATTCTTTAGATGGTATCAATATTCGGATGTTTGCGATAATGTAGATAACGATTAATAAAAAAAGGTAAATATTTGCTATTCTCTATTCGATGTCACCTTGTGTTAAATTACGAAGACAACTATTTGAATAAATGAATAATTGTCAGGGTTTATGCATATTGTGACGAATTGAGTAATTAGAGATCAAAAAAACTTCTCTAGCTATGCTGAATTTGCTCAGTTACTGATAAATCGATTTAGTTGATGGGTAAGCAACTGTAAATTTTGCTGAGTTCCAAAGTTTATTGGTGGTGATTACCGAACAAAACCGAAATTAACAGTAACCATGTCGAATTAGTTATGCTATATTCAAGAATAGTGAGACTTGCTTTGCGTGCATTACCGAACTCTACGCAGAGACTATAATTGCAAAACACAAAGCATTTTGGCCCCTAGCATTTACCTAAATTTTCAGTCTTATTTTAATTGAGGTTATGACTCAACAAGTAATTCACCCAATGGTGAAATTGCAACGCAATGTTCAATCGCTCGTAGATTCTCAGATCATTAAACCTACAGACAGCATCTGGAAAATTGCTTTGCTGTATGGTGACGAATGGCAACACTGGAAACGCGAATTAGTTGATTTCGGCTTTACTATGCAAGACCCTGTTAAGGAGTTACTTGCAGTTGAAGGATGGGATGAAGAATAATATGTGAACTATAGAAGGATGAAGAATTTATATTTTTCAGCTTAGTTTTTAGCTTCATCCTAACTCTTTTATAAAGCTCTAAATTTTTAGCTTTTACTCATTCGCAATTCGCTAGCGCTGCCGCAACTTCTTTAGCGGTTTGATATCTTTCGCTCGGCAAAGGTTCTGTAACTTTATCTATGAGTTCTTTTAACTTAGGGGTAATGCTAGGAATCTTAGCCACATCAAAACGAAAATTTCGTCCCTTCTGACGATAAAACTTGAAGGGGTTCTCTCCTGTAAGTAAAAATATCAAAGTTGGACCGATAGCATATAAGTCTGATTGAGTTAATGGCTGTCCTCGTTCCTGTTCGGGGGCACAATATCCTTCTGCACCGATACGCGTCCCTGGTGCAGTACCAATTTCTTTAACAGCACCGAAGTCCAACACAACTATGCGATTGTTGGAATTTCGCACCATCAAATTAGCTGGTTTTATATCCCTGTGAATCAATGGTGGGTTTTGACCGTGTAAATATTCAAGAATATCGCAGGTCTGTATCATCCATTTTATGGCTTGATTTACGTTTACAGGTCCCTTGCGATAAATATATTTTTCTAAATCTTGACCGTGGATTAATTCCATTGCCAAATATTTCTTTCTGTCTTCCATAAAGAAGTCGTAATACTTTGGGATTCCAGGATGATTGAGTAATCCTAGAGTATGTGCTTCTCGTTGAAATAGTTCTCGTGCTTTAGCAATCTTTGCCATATCGGCATTCATTTGCTTAAGTACCAATAGCTTAGAATGACCTGTAGTTACTCCAGCAGGGTCCCATGCTAAGTAAGTGGTACCCATACCTCCCTGTCCTAAAGTCTTCAATACCTGATAATGCCGAATTGTTAGCTGTACTGAGAGAGGTTTACCACAATAAATGCAAAATAAGTTGTCGGGTGAATTTCCTTCATGGGTGCAAGTTTCCGATGCAGAAGCTGGGATTTGTCCAGGTTTTGGTTGCTGTTGCAGTTCGGGTTGCAAAAGTTCTAGTTTTAGAATAGGACCACCACGAGCTAATTGCAGAAAACAATTACCAGATAGCGGAACCTGAGTTACTAGCACCCCATTAAGAAAAGTACCGTTAGTGCCTTTGCTGGTAATTTCCCAGGAGTCAGTATTATCTGCTTTGTTTGTATTTCTCAGTTCTAAATGATATCGAGAAACCAAATTACTATCTAGAACGATATCATTATCTGCGGCTCGCCCAACCCGAATCACTGAAGATTCATCAAAGCGCCAATTTTCTAATGGTGTTTTGTTTTGCGCTTCTAATAGGGTTAGAGTAATCACGATATTTAGAAACTATAAATTGAAACTATAAATTATCAATGATGAATTATGAATGATACGAGTTATTTTTCTGTTTTTAATTTTTTTTAAATGTTAAATACAGATTTCTGTATACATATCATAATATTGAGCAAAGTAATACTAAAAAAAATTAACTAATCTCAGACTAGTGGATTTCTAGGAGTAATTATGTAAAGTATTGCTTTCTCCGTGTCTCCGTCAAGACATTAGAACTTGATTGTAACAATATTTCTGCTTGAATACCTTGCAACGCTATTCATACTGCGAAAATTAATATTTTGTTATGGCTATAATTAGTAAGCGCTTATTTCCGAGAAAAAGCCCTATATTAGGAAATCTTTGAGGATTTATCCGTAGTATAAGCTAAGTTGACAAAAGTATTGGCTTCCGTTTTCTGTTGCTTCGCTTCGATGATTTAATTAACTGTTATTCGGGATATTTTTTGAATTAGCACAAAGAGCATAAAACATTACTGTATTTAGCTTTCTCCGTTACTGAATTTTCTAACCCCTTACTATTTATGCTCGGGGTATTTAGTTGTCAATCACTATTTATTATTACCCATTACCCATTATCCATTACTCACTACTCCCATCTAAATTTGGGCGTACTTTTGCTCGCATAAGTACGGCAGTAATATTATCATGACCATTATATCTATTGGCTAAATCAATTAAATCTCTTACACCTTTTTCTAAGTTAGCTGCGGAACTGATTAAACTTAGTAAATTAGTTTGCCAGTGCTTTTCTAATAAATCGTTATCAGATAAGCCATCTGAAGTTAGGAGAAATAATGAATCTTCAGCAATCTCTAAAAATTGTACCTCTGGGGCGATAAAATTATTATCTCTTGGACCGAGAGCTTGAGTTAGCTGATAAGCATCTGGACGAGAATAAGCAATGCTTGGCTCAACTCCACGAGAAATTTCTCTTTGACCTACTTCATGGTCTACAGTAATTTGTTCTAAGCCTCCCTTGCGAGTTACTCTATAAAGGCGACTATCACCGACATGAGCTACTGCTAAACGAGTATTCTGTACCAGAACTAGCACTAAGGTAGTCCCCATACGACCTACCCCAGAACGAGCATCCTGCTGGTTAACATTGTGAATTGCTTGATTGGCTTGAAAAACTCCTTCGCGAATTACTTCTTCGCTAGGAAGTACATCAGATTTCCAATTTTCTTGAAAATACTTTCGCAATGTGCTTACAGCAAGCTCGCTAGCAACTTCACCACCTGCATGTCCTCCCATTCCATCACAGAGGATATATAATCCCTTTGCTCCTGCAACCTTGCTTTTAGGTAACTCAACTTTATTAATTTTTGTTTCAATACCAAAATAATCTTCGTTGTGGTCGCGTTGTTTTCCCACATCGGTAAGTCCTGCATTCTCCAAGCTGGCTAACTGCATTGGTAGGACTACAGTAGGTGTATCGTCGATTTTAGTTGGACTTTGCTCCAAATCATCTAGCTGTAACACCGTGGGACTTGAATTTTCTTGTTCATCAGCAAAAATCAAATTTTCGGGTGAATTAATTTGCGGATTTAATTCGGATTGATTCGACTCAGCTTGTAACTCTGTAGAAATTAATTCTAAGTGCGATCGCAATTCTTCAGATGTTGTAATTTCACCGCTATCTAAATTCCCCATAAGTTCTAATAAAGAACCAAATTGGGTACGCTGGGATTCTCGAAATAACGCTTGCCACACCTGCCCTAAATCTTTGACAGTAGGAGTAATAGTAGATGTATCATCTTGTGATTTTTGTGAGGAAACCTTGGATTCCTTACGTACATCTGGGTACAAGCGCTGTAAAGCTAGAGACTGGTCTTCGTCAATTCGCAAATTAGATAAGTCAAGAAGGCTTTGAAGACAGTCATGGGGTTTTAATACATCCCATAACTGAGTCATTTGGTAAAAATAATGTATAATCTGTAGCGACGTTGTAGCATCACTTTCCCATAATTCAGATAAATATAACCAGTCAGAACGGTCTTCAAGTAAAACGACCTGCATATTCCCAAGTTGCCATGCATCATGAATTGGGGGAATTCCCAAATTGCAGTATGCTTGTAGAGCAATATAAGTTTTAGCAAGGTTAGAAATTCTATTTTCTGCTACCGAGTTATTGCTTGATGCAGAAAACTGTGGATTTGCCAACATTGCATCTATTGGCGACACTTGATATGGTTGGCAATCAATTACTTTTACGCAGGCTTCTGTGTTGACAGCATTTTCAAAGAAAGTTGGTAATGATTCGAGCATTTTATAGCGTTGTTGAGAATCTAAATAAGAACCTGCTTCAAACTGGTGAGTGATTTCTTCAGGACTATCGCTATTTTCTTGATAATCTTTTAAATTGTTTCTACAATCAACCTTTTTCTCTTGATTCTCCGCTTGAACAACTTCCGAATTACCTTCTTTAATAACAATTGCGAGCCAAATTTCCGAACAAATAGCATCACAGCTATGACACTGTGTTGAATCCAAAGTGAGAAAGACTCCACATTGCTGACACTCTTTTTCAGTTAAAGATGAGCCACAGTTTTGACAAAACTTATTGCTATTAGGGTTTTCAAAATTGCACTGAGGGCAAATTAGCATTATATTCGCGTCCTTAATTCCCGCTCATTGGTGCTTGCCATTAGAATTAATTATTCTGGTAGTGTAGCCTCTGCTTGCAGCAGAACAGTAAAATAAATCAAAAATCAATATTAAAATCAATATCAGAATCAATATCAAAATTAATAAATTATTATTTATATTTTAGGACTTACGCGACTGGCAGATTTTCCTCTAGGATACTGTGATACTTTAACTAATTTAACTAATTTTCAACGTAGTTATAAGCTTTGTATTGTTATACACCATATAGCGCTTGTGACAATAGCCACCATTTCTCTATTTCCATACCTTTACTAGGATATATAACTGTTTTTATTGTTACCTATATTAACCATAATTTTTAAATACAAGTACAACAATAGTAGGACATACGATTAGTCTGTCTTAATCTTTTCCAAGAAATAAATTAAATAACCCTATAGATTTTCTACTTTCTTTCAAGAGGTAATTCAATGGAAAAACAGGTGCTATCCGAACCGCTTCTTACCTCAATCACTCCTCCTAAATACTTTGTCAGTTTTTGAACCAAGGCTAAACCCAAACCCGTACCTCCTTGTTTCCAAGGGTCGTTACTCGGGATTCGATAAAACTTATCAAAAATACGCGGTAATTCCGCTTTATCTATTTCTACACCAGTATTTATGACTTGAAACTGAATATTACCAGATTTCAACTTAGCACTAACAACGATTTCTTCATCAACTGGGCTGAATTTACAAGCATTAGTCAATAGTTCAACCAAAATCCGTTCCAAGCTAAATGGGTCACAAACCATAGCTGGTAAATCTGATTCTATCGCTAAATTTAGCTTTTGCTTGCAGCAGTTACGATTGCGTGCATTAAATAGCTCAACAATTCGTTCTAACCAACTATTGACCTCAATTTTTTCTAGTATCAGTGATTTTGAACTGGTATCAAGTCGCTGTAAATCGAGAAAATTATTAATCAAACTGATTTCTCGGTCGCATTCATTATTCAAAATCTCGAAATAACGAGATACTTTTGATATCCTTTGTGATGTTTCTTGAAAACAACTTACCGAGTCAGATGTTTGAGTAAAACTCTGCTGCTGTTTTTTTAAACCAATATCTAGCATCTGGATTGCCATTTTCATATTAGTCAATGGCGTGCGTAACTCGTGGGATACCGTACTTAAGAATTCATCTTTAAGACGGTTGAGGGATTCCATCTCTTCTAATTGGGCTTTTGCTGCTTCCTTGCTCTCTCTAACTGCTATCTCCGCTTTCTTGCATTCAGTGATATCAATACAGCAACCAACATAACCAATAAAATCACCGTTTGCTGCAAATCTAGGAACCCCCGTATCGGAAATCCAACGATAATCTCCTTCAGCGTTTTTTAAACGATATTGGATTTGAAATTTTTCTTTTTCTTTCAGAGCTTGAGAATAAGTATCTATATATAAATTCTTATCTTCATCATATAAATTACTTAACCATCCCCAGCCTAATGCTTTCTCAATTTTATGTCCGGTCAGCTTCAACCAAGAATGATTGAAAAAGTTATGCAGTCCTTTTTCATCTGTCATCCATAGCATAACTGGAACGCTATCTGCTATTTGTCGAAAACTATTTTCGTCTTCATTTTGTTTTGCACTTTGAGAAAGTTTATCAGCAGTAATATCTTCACAAATTACTATAATGATGGGATTTCGCTCTTCATCAACTGATACTCTTGCCTTGAGCTTAACCCACTTAATTTTACTATCAGGGCAGTTTAAACGAAATTCCCAATTTTCAATTTCTTCTAACGAGTTACTCAACAATTTGTTGAATACATCAGATAGTCTTTCACGTTCGGAAGCAGCGAATAGATTATAAAATAATTTCTTAATTAGGTCGCAAGGTTCATAACCAAGAGAATTAGCACCAAATTTATTTACCGTCAAAATAGTCAAACAACTGTCCAGCGTTAAAATTACACTAGGTATTTGGTCGTATAAATTACGATACAGATTAAACTCTTCTAGATTATTACCTAGAGTATCAGTTGTATAATTTTCTATATTAGAGGTTGTTTCAGGCACAAATTCCAAGCTTGCAGATTTTGCAGATAAAAGATTTTCTTTTCGGTGAGTTCGATACCAGTTATATGACTGATTTAAGCTCATAAGAATAATGCACCCCAGTGATAATAATAAATTGGTAAATAATAAAGGAAAAATATTATACAGCTTTTTGTGAGATTAATGTCAAAGGTATTTTGTTAAAAATTGTGTAAAATCAAAAACATAGCAACCTTGTCCTATTTCTTTAACAGTGATGTATTTAATACCTTAATGTGGATAAATATTTTTTTTTGGTAATTAACTTACTTATTACGAATTTTAATAAAATATTTACTTTATGGGGTGATGGTTGATATCCCTTTTCTTATCCAGCAACTAACCACCTGAAAAAGCAAAATTTTGGAGTAATTTAGCCTCCTCAAAAGTTAAATCTCTCCATTCTCCGACTTTTAAAGCATTGAGTTTGAGATGAGCGATTTGAACTCGTACCAAACGTAAAGTTGGAAATCCGACAGAAGCAGTCATCCGTCTGACTTGGCGATTTTTACCTTCAGTCAAACTAATCTCCAGCCATGCGGTAGGTATGTTTTTGCGAAATCTTATCGGTGGAATACGCGGGGGTAAAAGTGGTTCTTGTGACAATAATTTTACCTTTGCTGGTTGAGTAAGATAATTTTTAATCAGCACACCTTGTTCTAATTTATTTAAAGCAGTTGCATCTGGAATTCTTTCAACTTGTGCCCAATAAGTACGATGATGACCAAAGCGAGGATGGCAAAGCCGATGCTGTAATTGTCCATGGTTTGTTAGTAGTAATAACCCTTCACTATCAGAATCCAAACGTCCTACAGGATAAACATCGGGAACACAAATATAGTCTTGAAGAGTACTTTGATTCTCTGTTTCTTTAGAAAACTGGCTAACGACACCATAGGGTTTATAAAAAATAATGTAGCGATGTTTGGGCATGGGTAATTGGTAATTGGTAATTAAAAAATAACTCCTAACTCCTAACTCCTAACTCCTAACTCTCAATCCAAAATCCAAAATCCTATTTATTGGGAATTGTAAACGTATTTCTACCGTCAGCAAAAAAAATGATACGATAAATTTTCAATGCTAGGGGTGCCTGTTTTTAGAAGGCTGAGATTAGACCCTTTGCACCTGAGTCCGGGTAATACCGGCGGAGGGAAGCTGTTTATTGAGGAAATCGAATATGCGTACACAATGGGTTGTTAAGCGACGCGGACAGAGTAATGTTTCTCAAATGCATTATGCTCGTCAAGGTGCGATTACAGAAGAAATGCACTATGTCGCTAAGCGTGAGAACCTCCCTGTGGAACTGATTCGTGATGAAGTTGCGCGGGGAAGAATGATTATCCCAGCGAATATTAATCATACCAATTTGGAACCAATGGCGATTGGGATTGCTTCCAAATGTAAGGTAAACGCTAATATTGGTGCTTCCCCTAATTCCAGTGATTTAAATGAAGAAGTAGATAAATTGAAATTAGCGGTTAAGTACGGTGCTGATACCGTAATGGATTTATCTACAGGTGGGGGAAATTTAGACGAAATTCGTACTGCTATTATTAACGCTTCACCGGTTCCCATCGGAACGGTACCTATTTACCAAGCTCTGGAAAGCGTCCACGGTAATATTGAAAATCTAACTGCTAATGATTTTCTCCACATAATCGAGAAGCATGCTCAACAAGGTGTGGATTACATGACTATTCACGCTGGAATTTTAATTGAGCATTTGCCTTTAGTGAGAAGCCGCATCACGGGTATTGTATCTCGCGGTGGCGGTATTATTGCTCGTTGGATGCTGCATCATCACAAGCAAAATCCTCTTTATACTCACTTCCAAGATATTATCGAGATTTTCAAAAAGTATGATGTTTCTTTCAGCTTGGGAGATTCTTTACGTCCCGGTTGTACTCATGATGCTTCCGACGAAGCACAGTTAGCCGAACTCAAAACTTTAGGACAGTTGACTCGTAAAGCTTGGGAACACGACGTACAGGTAATGGTGGAAGGTCCCGGACACGTACCAATGGACCAAATTGAATTTAACGTCAGAAAGCAAATGGAAGAATGTTCTGAAGCTCCTTTCTACGTTTTAGGACCTTTAGTTACCGATATTGCTCCCGGTTACGACCATATTACTTCAGCCATTGGTGCAGCAATGGCTGGCTGGTACGGAACAGCAATGCTTTGCTACGTAACTCCCAAAGAACATTTGGGTTTACCAAATTCCGAAGATGTACGTAACGGTTTAATTGCTTATAAAATCGCCGCTCATGCAGCGGACATCGGTAGACACAGACCTGGAGCAAGAGACAGAGACGACGAACTTTCTCAAGCTCGTTATAACTTTGACTGGAATCGTCAGTTTGAATTATCCCTTGACCCCGAAAGAGCTAAGGAATATCACGACGAAACCTTACCAGCCGATATTTATAAAACAGCCGAATTTTGCTCGATGTGTGGTCCAAAGTTCTGTCCCATGCAAACCAAAGTTGATGCTGATGCATTAACAGAACTAGAAAAATTCTTAGCTAGAACCGAAAAGCAAACTGTAGCCCAAAGTTAAAAGTAATACCAACCCATAATGTAGAGACGTAGCAGTGCTACGTCTCATCAATTTTGTGTACCAACGAATTTTTACGAATTTATCCCTTTTATTTTTTTATCAAATTAAATTCTTAGAATAACTACTCTATATAAATCAAAATACTGAAAGACGTAGCATTGCTACGTCTCTACAAAATTAACTGGGATACAACCAAAAATATTACTTAGAAATATTCTGATATCGCTCCTGAATATCTGTAATTGAAAACACAGCTTTAAACTGTAAATTTACTGATTTATAATATTCCGCTCCACCTTGCTGCCTATCTATCAGTGAAATTACTTGATTGACTGTATAACCAGCTTCTCTAAGTCTGGTAACAGCCTTCATCGCCGATTGTCCGGTAGTAACTACATCTTCTAAAACTATCACCTTAGCTGCTTCTGATAAACTTGGACCTTCAATATAAGCCTTTGTTCCGTGACCTTTAGCTTCCTTGCGAACAATCAAAGCTGGTATAGGTCTATTTTCTAAAGCCGAAACCACACTCACAGCACTGACTATGGGGTCAGCCCCTAAAGTTAAACCCGCTACAGCTTGAGTATCTGACGGTAGCATATCAAGAAGAAGGCGACCAATTGCTAAAGCTCCTTGAGGATGAAGAGTTACCTGCTTACCATTGATGTAATAACTGCTACGCGCTCCAGAAGAAAGAACAAAATCTCCTTCCTGATAAGCAAGTTGACAAAATAAATCTAATAAGCTTTGGCGAAGAACATTCAAATCTTTATTAGTGGCCCATAAATCCTTTTGGGTAGAGCTTTCAGTGTGATAAACCATTACAAATCATTAAATTTATGTTACACCGGACTAGTCGAACTTATAAGAGTTCTGCAAATAAGCATAAGTCAAAATTCGCACCGAAATACAGGAGTTGTTAATATGCCTCTAAATTGGAAAGCTTTGAGTGGTTTACTAATGTTTGCTGGTACCGTTGGTTTCCCAAATATTGCAGCAGCACAGACAGAAACATCCAGTTATCAAACCCCAAATCAAGTATTTGAAAAAGCTTTTTACGAAAACTATCCAGACTTTTATGATAATCATGGTTTATTTAGAGAAATAGACTGGATACTCGGACCTGGTTCCTTGTTCAAAAATTCTTTTCCAGAAAACGAAATTGAACGAGATGCTGAACTAGTAAGCATTCTTTATCAAGACGTACTTAAACAGCAAACAACCAGCGACCCATATATTCGGACTCCAGATTTACCCAATCCTTATAACAGTTCTTTGTTAGCTTCTCCCCGTTTGAAAGCAGAACAGTTACAGGTTGGAACTGAATTTCGCTTTGATGAATTACCACAGGGCTTACCACAGAGATACTAAATTTCTTTTTGATAGGTTATTATCTTTGAATTTTGGATTGCAAAGAGAATTATTGCAATACATTATGTGGGTGAATATCCTTGTTTACAGAAATTTTCTAAGACAGCATAGAACAGCTAAATATGTAAGACAAGAAAATTTTTTTTCCAAGCCATCTAAAAAATTCATTTTTTGTTGGTGACAAAACAGTAAATAAAAATATTAGTCATTAGTTCTGGATAAATAGCGAAGAACTAATGACTAAGAATGTAAAATTATATATATTTGTAAATCCAGGGTGCAGGAGTTGAACCTGCCTAACACGAATTATGAGTTCGTTGCCTCAACCGCTCGGCCAACCCTGGCTGATTAACAATTATAGTGCAAGATTAACTTTTTGTGTAACCTTGTCTATTAATTACCAGATTTAATACTACATCATTTGAGAGCAAAATAGTGCAAACTAATATTTATTAAGTTCAATATCGAATTGGATGCGAATAATTGGAGCATTATAAACTTCAATACAAGCAAGTTAATCCCTAATTACATCAAATATCTATATTTATTCTGCGATGAAACTAAACTCCACTGTACTTCTAACGTTAATTTTGCTAACCCTGATGTTAGGTGCTGGCTCCGTAAGCGCTTTCTGGGGATTTACTCTAGGAAGTGCGGCTCTTAAAGGTGTAACAACACCAGATGCTCGACCTACTACCAAATTTGCCAGAAAAGGAACGAGTGGTGGTCAAGATAAAGAAGGGGTAGTATTTGTCAAAGAATCAGAAATCCTTAAAACTGTTAAATCACGTATTGAAGGGAAAACTAAGGCAGCGAAGTCAAAAAAACTATCAGAGTTAGAAGAAGGTAAAAAAGAAACTAAGCGCAAGCGAGAACAGAAACCACCTGCTTCGGAAGAAAAGCCCCAAGCTGGTTTTCCCGTTCAAGCTGAGAGTGAAGGTGTAACTCTCTCAGTACAGTCAGCTCGTTATTCCGGGGGTGCTTTAATGCTAAGGGTAAAAATGGATAATAAAAGTGAAGATTCAGTTCGCTTCCTTTACAGTTTTCTTGACGTTACCGATGATAAAGGAAGAACTTTAAGTGCTTCCACAGAAGGTTTACCATCAGAACTAGCTTCCAATGGTCAAACACATTACGGGACGGTGAGTATTCCCACAGCTTTGCTTGATGATGTCAAACGGATTTCCTTGGCTCTTACGGATTATCCAGCACAAAAATTACGCTTGGAAGTATCAAATATTCCTGTAGAAAAGTAGATAGCTGGAATATTGAATGTTAGATTCGGTCATTTTAGATTAAATATTTCAATCTCACCCGAATCCCTGTAATCTAAAATTCAGTATCGAAGAATTTGTGATTTTAAGGTATCAGTTTTACATGAGACAAGGCGGTGAATGGTCTTCATAATTTAAATTGGACGGAAGTAGGGCTGAGATTATTGTCAGTCTTACTTCTCATCGCCATCAATGCCTTTTTTGTCACCGCAGAATTTTCAATGGTGACAGTACGGCGATCGCGAATTCATCAGTTGGTTGAAGCTGGGGATATTCAAGCGATTGCAGTGGAAGTACTGCAACGCAGCATTGACAGATTACTATCCACAACCCAGTTAGGTATTACTCTTTCAAGTTTGGCGTTGGGGTGGATTGGAGAAAGTACAATTGTTGAATTGATAAACGTATGGCTAGAGTCTATACCCATACCGGGTAAATTTAATTTATTCATAGCTCATTCTCTATCAATTCCAATCACCTTTTTTTTGATAGCTTACTTACAGATAGTTCTGGGAGAATTATGTCCTAAATCTGTAGCAATGCTGTACTCAGAAGAGTTAGCAAGATTTTTGGGACCTTCTGTGACAGCTATTGTCAGATTTTTTAGTCCTTTTATCTGGATTCTAAATCAATCAACTCGTTTCTTGCTGCGCTTGTTTGGTATCGAATATACGGGTAAAAGCTGGAGACCACCAGTTACTCCAGAAGAATTATTATTAATTATTTCTACAGAAAGGGAATCCACTGGGCTAAGAGCAAGAGAACGGGAACTATTAAAAAATATCTTTGAGTTCGGGGAAGTAACTGTTCAAGCTGTAATGGTTCCTCGGAGCAGCATAGTAGCGCTATCTAAAAACGCAACTTTACGAACTCTACTCAAGGAAATGTCAGAAGCTGGTCATTCTTGCTATCCAGTATTCGGAGAATCTTTGGATGATATTCGCGGTATTGTTTACTTTAAAGACCTGACACAGCCTTTAGCGTTAGGACAGCTAAGCTTAGATGCACAAATTCATTCCCATATGCGTCCCGCAAGATTTGTACCCGAGCATACACCTTTAAACGAACTATTGCCCATGATGCAGCAGGAAAAGCTAGCTATGGTAGTAGTAGTAGACGAATTTGGTGGAACAGTAGGATTAGTAACCATCCAGGATATAGTTGCTCAAATCATCGGTGATATTGGCGAAACACAAAGCAGCAATGACTTGCTCATCAAAGAATTAGACCACCAAACTTTTCTAGTACAAGCACAAATAAACCTAGAAGACCTCAACGAAGTCTTAGAACTCAGTTTACCTTTAACGAAAGAATATCAAACACTCGGAGGCTTTATGCTTTATCAATTGCAAAAAATTCCCATTGTTGGTGAAAGCTTCCGTTATAAAAATATAGAATTTACAGTAGCTTCAGTAACAGGTCCCCGCTTACAGCAAATTCAATTAAAAAGACTTTAATTAGTTAACAGTAAGCAGTGAGCAGTTAACAGCGAATAGTTAGGTTAGGAGTTAGAAAGTATGAAAAGTCTGCTCTTACTTTTTACTTGCTACTTTCTACTCGCTACTCGCTACTTGTTACTTGTTACTTGCTACTTCATATACTCCACTGGGTCGGTCAATCCTAATTCGTCAAAAGCAGCGAGACGTAAGCGACAAGAATCACACACACCACAAGGTAAATCACCATTGCTGTAGCAAGACCAAGTTAATTCCCAAGGAACTCCTAATTTATTACCTAATTGAATAATTTCTGTTTTTTTTAAATCTATTAAAGGTGTGACAATATTGATAGGATTTCCTTCACGTCCTTGCTTCGTTCCCAAGCGAAATACTTCTTGCATCGCTTGAATATAATCTGGACGACAATCGGGATATCCAGAATAATCTAAAGCATTTACGCCAATATAAACTCTTTGTGCGGCGATAGTTTCGGCATATGCACAAGCAAAGCTTAGAAATATCGTGTTTCTTGCAGGAACGTAGGTAACGGGAATATTCTGAGACATTTCTGTTAAAGAACGCTCTTGGGGTAAATCGATACTATTATCTGTAAGTGCCGAACCACCCCACTGAGTTAAATCAAATTTAATAACTTGATGCTGGGAAACACCTGCTTTTTCTGCTACTGAAACTGCTGAATATAATTCTTTTCTATGTCTCTGCTGATAATCAAAACTTATAGCGAAACATTCATAGCCATCAGCTAATGCTTGATATAAAGTCGTGGAAGAATCCAGTCCTCCTGATAATAAAATAACGGCTTTCATTTTGATAAGTAAATGTTTTCCTGAATAATTTAGCTTAAATCATCAAATTTTGAATATCTTACTTTTCAAAAAGCTTTAGATTAAGACAATAAAGGCTTGTCCGCACTTAGCATACTATGTACTGAAAAATTTTATTTTTCATTATTTAGAAAAGACTTGTTTCACTAATTATCAGCTTAAGATTTTGGAAGTATCATAAATATTTGATTCGCATTTCTCTTAACCCAATTTTCAGCTTACAGTTCCTACTCCTGTCATGCTTAGCAGATTACTTATATAATTGCCAATTCTCCTACTCCCTACTCCCTAGCGCCTTAAACCGGTAATCTTATGACAGGAAGGGAATAGTCTCTACATATCATTCAAATAACCTACAACTAGTCATATATAAAACTAAACCTCCTGTATAAATTAATTCTCAAATTTTTGAACACTACATTTTGAAAAAGTTAGCAATAACTTCAAAATATAACCACAAATTTAAAGCTTATGACAAGAAATTATATTTTTTTAGTAAAGAATAACAAAAATCATCATTAAAACCGGACTATACAAAATAAAGACGGATATCGGGAACTCACAGCAAACTTTGAAATTCTTCATAAATAAAGCCTCTATGTTACCATCTGGATGGTTTTAGGTGGCTACTTTTTTGGCGATAATGTATAAAAGCCAACGATTGTAGCGTTTTTTTAGTTGGTGGTTGAGGAGAGAAAATTAGAGTGCAAGATAGCAGCATGTCATCGGGAGAAAAAAATGGATACGTACAGCGTCATCAACCGCGCCCAATTCGTGTAGGCGTGATTGGTGTTGGCAACATGGGACAACATCATACCCGTGTACTAAGTTCGATGAAAGACGTAGAACTAGTTGGTATAGCCGACATTGATATTGAGCGAGGGTTGGAAACTGCCAGTAAGTATAAAACAAAGTTTTTCGAGGATTACTGCGAGCTATTGCCTAACGTGGATGCGGTTTGTATTGCTGTTCCTACTAGGCTGCACTATGCTGTTGGTATAAACTGCCTATTAGCAGGAATCCACGTCTTAATTGAAAAGCCAATCGCTGCAAATATTTCTGAAGCAGAATCTTTAGTTAATGCCGCAGCAGAATCTGGCTGTATCTTACAAGTAGGTCATATAGAACGCTTCAAGCCAGCTTTTGGAGAATTGACCAAAGTTCTTAAAACTGAAGAATTATTGGCGCTAGAAGCTCACAGAATGAGTCCTTACTCAAATCGAGCTAACGATGTTTCTGTGGTGCTTGATTTGATGATTCATGATATAGACTTGCTTCTAGAATTAGCTGCTGCGCCAGTAGTTAAGCTATCTGCAAGCGGTACTCGTAGCCCGAAATCTACTTATCTAGACTATGTAACTGCGACTTTGGGCTTTGCAAATGGTATTGTTGCGACCTTAACTGCGAGCAAAATAACTCACCGTAAAATCCGCAATATTGTAGCTCATTGCAAAAATTCATTTACCGAGGCTGATTTCCTCAAAAATGAAATTTGGATTCACCGATATCCGAGTGCTAATTCTGGAGCAAATTACAAGCAACCCTACAAGCAAGATGGTTTGATTGAGAAAGTCCACACTTCAAATATAGAGCCTTTAAGGGCTGAATTAGAACACTTTGTCAATTGCGTGCGTGGTGGAAATCAACCTTCAGTTGGTGGGGAACAGGCTCTCAAAGCTCTAAGGTTAGCCAGCTTAATCGAACAAATGGCTATATCTGATAAAGTTTGGAACCCACTCGATAGTCAATCCGAACCAATCATGCAATCTTTTAGCTCTACTATTTAACTTAATTTATAGCTTGAGGATTCTAATCTTTTTTAGCTTTACAGGGGCAATGAGTAAGTTAGTCTTACTTGTTGCTCCTTTTACATTTAGTTACGAAAAATAGAAAGTAAATTAGCGCGGTTTTTGCGTTAGGTGTTCGTGATGAAATTCCCAAGACTGCACTTCAGTTTCGATATCATGACAGGTCAGAAAGACGAGACATACTTCGCTAGCGTAGTGAGGCGATAGCCTTAGACCACTATTCCGCGTCCAAATTAAATATTAAACTAATTTTGCTCAAGTTATTAAATAAATCAATTGAAATAAGTACATATGACCAATGCAACATAAATTATACAAATATTTAAATTTCAATAAATAAAAAAAAATCTCTGTAGTGTAGTTAATTGAACTTGATTATTCACACAAAAATAATGCACTTTTTATGAAACATGCAATTAGTTCATTTTTAAGGATTACCGTCACGATTTAAAATATCAGATTGATGCTGTGGTGTATCTAATGCTTCATATTTTATTGGTTGTTGATAGTAGTATGTTTAGTAAAAAAAGAAACAAAAAAATAGCTGCACAATTACTCATATTGTGAGTGCTTTTCTGATGAAAACAAGCTTATATATCGCCTAATTATCTCAAGTAATATTCAAACCAGTCAAAAGTTTGGAAAAACTACTTCTTGGTAATTTTGACGATATAGAAATGTAGCTTACTGATAAATAGTGTAATTAAAACTTCATAATCTTATCAGTAATCTCCCTTGATTCACTTACTTGTTTTACACATATATAGTGGCGATACATGGGTAGGTTTGCTAACATACTCAGAAAAAGCGCTGTATTGTAGTCATTTATAAAGTAGTTTATGTTTCGGCACTTGCAAGCCGTCTAAACAGCTCTACGAAAAAATAATATGGCTATGTCGCTTCTTAGAGCGATAAAACCTTCATTAACTTATGTCCGATAGTGGAAGGCAAAAATGTCTTCACTAACATTTTAGGTAAACGATTATGCCCTCTGAAGCGGGCTTCAGAACACTTTGTTATCCTTCGTATTTCATGAAATCATCTAAAAATAATTAAGAACCGTATTAATTCTCTGATGAGATACTTGGAAAATTTTGGCTTAAGTGTCAATTAGAGTTGACGCGTTCTATAAATGGATGATAAATGAATGCAAGTAAGATTAGCATGGTAACTTGTTTAGAGCTAAGTAGAAACTAGGAATTTCCATGACAGACCAACCTTCCGCTGCTACCCCAATGAATGCCGCTGCGATACCAATGAATAGAGTGACGGCATCTACTCCGATTAATACAACTCCCAAACTTACCAACACTGGTGGTGGTGGGAACAAGAATATTCTTAGCGTAGACCTTGGTCGAACTTCCACCAAGACCACTATAAGCCGCGAACCTTCTAACGTAATTTTCGTATCCTCCAACGTTAAGCAAATGACAATGGAACAGGTACGAGGTGGAGTTTTTGAAGCTCGTGCGACAGACCCCTTGATGGATCTTTGGATGGAATACCAAGGTAACGGTTATGCTGTTGGTCAATTAGCAGCAGACTTTGGAGCCGATTTAGGAGTAGGTCAGTCTAAAGTTGAAGCTGCACTGGTCAAAGTATTGGCTTGTGCGGGATACTTCAAACTAAAAGATGACATTTCAGTCATTTTGGGTCTTCCTTACCTTTCTCAAGAACAGTTTGAAAAGGAAAAAGCACAGTTAATATCCCAAGTAACTGGTCCTCATGTAATGAACTTTCGCGGCGAACCCGTAGAAATCAACGTGACTAAAGTTTGGGTAATGCCAGAAGGTTATGGTAGCCTGCTATGGTGTGAATCTCAGCCCAAGAAAGCACCTGGTGCAGCCGACTTTACCAAAGTTTCTGCAGCGATTGTAGATATCGGACACCAAACCACAGATTGTTTGATGGTGGATAACTTCCGCTTTGCAAGAGGTGCTTCGAGAAGTGAAGATTTTGGGATGAGTAAGTTTTACGAATTAGTAGCCGCTGAAATTGAAGGTGCAGATAGTCAATCTTTATCTTTAATTGCTGCAGTGAATAAGCCAAAAGGTGAACGCTTCTATCGTCCTAGAGGTTCTAGTAAGCCTACCAATCTTGATGATTTTCTTCCTAATCTGATAGAAATGTTTTCTCGTGAAATTTGTACTCGTGTTTTAGAATGGCTACCAGAACGTGTTACAGACGTAATTCTCACCGGTGGTGGTGGTGAATTTTTCTGGGAAGACGTTCAACGTTTACTTAAAGAAGCAAAAATTAATGCTCATTTAGCTGCTCCTTCGCGACAAGCGAACGCCTTGGGGCAGTATATTTATGGAGAGGCACAATTATCTGCCAGTCGCTCTTCTAGGTCTTAAAACTAATGTTCCAATGGTCATCAAAAAAAGTAGTTAAATCGGTTACATTCAATCCAGGGGTAGCGGATGAAAGCTTGTTAGATGTAGTTGAAAGGCACTTAGAAAAAGAGCCTGATAAGACTTTCAGCGACCTCTGTAAAGAAGCCTTATGGCAAGCTTTGTGTGTGCCGGAATCTGTGCGACCAGATCCGCAACCTGCCCCCTCAGCACCAGTACCAAAACCAAAACCACAACCACAACCACCATCTGAGGTGGGTGAATATGTTGCTGACCTGGAAAGAAAAATAGCTGACCTTGAGGAACGTTTCTTTAATAGGGAATCAAATCGGTTGGCAACGATGGAACAACATTTGACACAGCTTAGTCAGCAAGTGGCTCAGTTGGCGATGATGGTCAATCAAGGTTCAGTCGTTCAGCCTGTAAATCAATCAGTAACGTCGGAAGTATTGAGTAATGCTTCCGCACAAACTTACGAAATAAATACTTCTCATGAAGAGGAAGACCCTTTAATCAGCCGCTTGAGCGAGCTTGTGGATGATTTCTGAGGTAACGCGGGGTGTATTCACTTTAAGTTGCTGTCAAACATCTCCCATTGCAGTAGATAAACAAGCTCGAAAGTTTTTCTCTGCTATCTGATTTGGAAATGATGTTTGACAGCTACATTTTTGTATTAATAGGAACGGGGAATAGGTTATGCTTGATATTCTTCAGGTAAAAGCTTAATTATTTATAGATACTTTTAACGCGCTAAAGTAACGCGCTCAAACACAATTACTTAAAAAATGATTTTTATAAGTAGGGATATCGGTAGGTCAGGGACATATCATAATTTGTGTTTTTTGTAGTTGATGAAGAAAAATCTTCATTTAGCTTTTACAATTTTACGTAAAACTTTTTTTACCCTTATATAAATGAAATGCTAGAATCCATCGAGTAGAAATTAAATATAGGATAATCATATGCCTGTTGCCAGTAAACCTATTAAATTTGGTACTGACGGATGGCGTGGCGTTATTGGCGATGAGTTCACTTTTGAACGTTTAGCCTTAGTTGCACCTATTGCCGCGCAAGTATTACTAAATACATACGGAAAGATGGTAGGCAATCGGACTATCATTGTTGGTCATGACCGCCGATTTATGGCAGAAGACTTTGCTCAGTTTGTTGCCCAGATTGTAACCGATGCAGGCTTTGATGTAGTTTTGACTGAAGCTTTCGCTCCGACTCCAGCTTTCAGTTGGGCAGCTAAAGCTCAGAATGCTTTAGGAGCATTGGTTATTACAGCTTCTCACAATCCAGGAAAATATTTGGGATTG
>JBCBHT010000124.1:0-20476 GCA_038525335.1 Cyanobacteria bacterium J06621_15
CCCAGGTAGAACCTGGGAATACAGTTCACGAGGCTCTGACTCGTCGTATTATGGTCGGCAGAGCCTCGAAAAATGGGTTCCCAGTCGGAGACTAGGAACCAGTTAACTCCTAACTCCGAAATCCCAACTTCTAACTCCTAACTCCTAACTCCTAACTCCTAACTCCTAACTCCTAACTCCTAACTCCCAACTCCTAATAAGGTGGATACCCAAAATCATCTTCGTCTGGGTAAACGTAGGAACTAGAAACTCCAGCTACAGCCATTGGACGAGGTGTTTCTATTTTGACGGGTTCTTTGGCAAAATCTTTGTATTCTTCAAAGTTCTTAGAGATTAATTCCGATTCCTTTGAGTCCGAAGCAATCAAATAATTAGTTAATGTAGAAACTGTAGGATGCTTGTAGTCTACAGTTGCTGCAACTAAAACGGTATTTGTGGCAATTCCTCTTTCTTCACATTCAATTATCGGTGAGAAAATACCGTGAGCGTGAAATAGTGGTCCTTTCGGATTAGCAGTTTGCCTGCGGTATCCTGCATAAGCTCTTTCTAATTCTGCAACAAACCCCCCTATTGCTCTTCCTTGCTGATATTCACAATAAGACTTACTAAAACTTGCTCCTGCTGCACCATTCAAAGTCAGCTGTAAAGGTAATTCGTGTAAAAAATTCTTGTCTTTTCCTGCCAAAAAAATAAGATAGCGAGTAAAAGTTTTAAATTTAAGTTTGTCTGCTAAAAAAGCATCATAATTATCTCTGAGAGTTCCTAACTTTGCACCTGTTTCTCGGTCTTTTACCGATAAAGGTCCTCGACGTACTATTACTATATTTGGAGTTGTACTAATATAAACTGTTTCAACTCCGGAACTGAAGTGATGTTCCACCTGTTGCCAATTGTCATCCGGTACAAAGCCAACAGCACGGGCATTTTCTAGCTTAATCGCCAAACCGTAGGAGCTTAAACCCTCATTATCACTCATGTCATATTTCGGGTTAATCATTTGACACCAAGGGACAACACGAGAAGGTGGTGCATTGAACTTCTCGTCCTCAAAGTCGAATTTTGCAGATGCTTTCATCACTAATAAGCGCGGTTTTCGATTTGTACTTTTAAAGCTGATTCGGTTGGGTCTTAATTGCATGCGAGGAGTGGAGTTAAATTTTTATTTAAGCTAAGGCGAATGCCAAGCTTCACCACAACCGAGAACCAATTAAATTGATTTAGTAAACTCAATGATTATTTATTTATCATTTTGATGGGGCATTACGCATCTACCTGAAGCAGTTTTTAACAAGAACTTTACGTTTAAGAGGATATTAGAAGAATAATTTGATATTTTATAATTCAGAAAAAAAAAGAAAATTAGTAATTTAAATTACTACGTTTGTTGATAATTTATTTACTTTTTTCATATACTTTAAACAATGAAAGCTCCCTTTATATTAGGCTTAAGCATTTAAAATCTCATATAAAATCATTGCTAAATAACTGTAAAATTATTTACATTCTACTGATTGTGCAACTATTCATGTATAAAAAGCTATATTTATAAAAGTTAATAGTAAAATATACCAATCTTCTTCAGCATCATCATCTGATAACATTTATTGAATGTTGACATTTTGAACGTTACATCAAAACGCAAAATTTTATTTTGTCTTTCTCTACATAAAAAACTTTGAATGTTTCCTTGCTCTAATACTAGCCCAGCTAGAACAAATACAGATGCAGCCACGTGGGTTTATATTTTAATGTTTATTTAAATTAGACTTGTTTATAAAACCGGATTTATTAATTTTAAAAATAAGCAATACGAAGGCTTTGCACTAAAAGAAAAACTGATGCGACGGTTATCAGGATTCCCCAAAACCAATGCGGTAAAATCAATATTTTTGCAATTTTAGCAGTATCAGAATGACCATTATAATAGCGAAAAACATAATTAAAGTCACGAAAGGTGCTAATACAAGCCTGCACTCCCAGAAACTGAATTGAAAATATTTTTAATTCTGGAGATGCTTTCAATCCAATTGCTAATATTATTAAACCAACTATAGTAATTAATAAAATTCCAACTCCAGTTCGTACCCAAATCAGAACTGAAACTAACATAAAGCTGCCTAAAATAATTAATAATTGTTGGGAAGCTTGCCAACTACGGGAAGCTAAAATAAAACCAGCACCAATAATAGGAGGTCCCATGGGACCAGCAGCAGAAACAAGTACTTTACCAATTGAACCAAGAAACAGCGAACCGCGATATTCGTACATCGCTAATCCACTACCATTAGCAAAAATCTCTAGCTTTTTAAAATTGGCTCCTAGCAGCACAGCCATTAAACCATGTGCCATTTCATGGTACCAAGTAGATAGTAAAGTTAAAGGATAAAGAATTATTTTACCGCTAGGAATTTGCCACATAATTCCGGTACCTATAGCAATCCCAATTAATAATATTAATCCCGTGCGGTCATTTGATATGAAACTTTCGCTTTGAGATGAATTAGCAAAGATATCCAAAAATTGATTCATATTTTCTAGCTATATTCTTTATTTACGTATTATCCCTAATCAATTTATAATATCGTTTGTAAAACTATTAAAGTTGGCTGAATCACATTGTATTAAAGTTTTACTATTTTATTGAATATATTTTCAAAATGAATTATCTAGCTCATTTGTTTTTATCAGATGGTACACCAGAGTCTTTGATAGGAAATCTTCTTGGGGATTTTGTAAAAGGTTCAGTTGAAAATGTTTACTCTCCTCGAATAATTAAAGGAATTCATTTACATCGAAAAATTGATAGCTTTACCGATTCCCATCCAATATTTCGCTCAAGTAAAAGGCTTATCGGTATCGATAGACGCAGATTTTCTGGAATAATGATTGATGTATTTTACGACCATTTTTTAGCAAAGAATTGGTCTAATTATTCATCTATTCCACTTGCTGACTTTACAAATAATGTTTATCAAGTATTGCAAGATAATAAAAAAATACTTCCTGATAGATTAAAAAATATTATTCCCGATATGATTGCTCATGATTGGCTGGCTTCATATAAACAATTTTCTGCAATAGATAGAGCAATAAACGGACTTTCTCGTAGAATCAAAAGAAAAAATAATTTATTTGGTGGAGTGGAAGAATTATTTTTCAATTATCAGCAACTTCAAACGGATTTTTCAATGTTTTTTCCCGAACTTATTGATTACAGTTTGACAGTTAACAGTTAACAGTGAACAGTTATCAGTTATCAGTGAACAGTTGAAATATACAACTAACAACTAACTTTAAATTTCGCTGTCATAATAAAGTAAAATATTATCGTCTCGAACTAATTATTATGAGCAATTTACAAACAAAAATACTAACTGACGCTTGGGTAGAAGTTTCTTGGGATAAGTATATCCAAATAATCGAAGACCCTGCTTATGGAAAGGCTAAGGGTTACTACTACAACGGTAGAATGAGGATTGAAATGTCAGCATTAGGAAATGACCATTCACAAGACCATACACTAGTTATATTAGCTGCTAGCAATTACGCAGCTATTAAAGGTATCCCGATGAATGGAAAAGATAATTGTACTCTTCGTAAAACTGGGTATAGAGAAGCGCAACCCGATGTTTCTTATTATATTGGTGACAATGCTGATGCAATTCCTTACGGAACTTCTATTATTAGCCTTGACGAGTTTCCAGCACCAAATTTAGTGATTGAGGTTGCGAATAGTTCTTTAGCCGATGATAAGGGTGAAAAACGCCTACTTTATGAAGAATTAGGTGTAGATGAATATTGGATTGTAGATGTTAAAAACGTCCGAGTTACAGCTTTTTTGATTGAAAATCAAGGTAGCAGAAGAATCACTCAATCTCAAGTATTACCAGGTTTAGATATTTCAGTGCTTGAAGAAGCTTTTCGTCGCTCCCGTCAAGTGAATCATAGCCAAGTTGTTGCTTGGTTATTATCAGAATTTCAAAAATAATGTTTATTACAAAGTTAATGATCCACACCCTTTGGGTGAAAGTGGTTTTAACTGCTAACCACTAACTACCAATTAGTAACTACTTATAACCTCTGAAGTAAGCTTGAACCGTGACTATCCGTACCGCAAGTACTATATAATCTGTATTCGGTGGCTAATCGTTCTACTTGTTGGGATTGAGTGGGACTCGGTTTCCAAGGTGTACGACTATTGTAAGCATAAAAACTTTCTACACCATCAATTCCTAATTCAGCAGCAGCAGGAATTAATTCAAAATGGCTTTTTCTATAACGTGCTGGATGAGCAAGTACCGCAAATCCTCCAGCTTCTTGGATTGCAGTAATTACGTTTACTGCTTCGTATTCAGAACCTGTAACCGGTTGTCCTTGGGTATAAGGTTGGATGCTCGAATGTTCTGTATCAAAAGCATAACCCAAGATGTGAACTTCTACGTTTAAAAGATTGGCATTAATTTCGACACCACTCCACAAATAAGGTGTATCAGCATCGGGATTGTTGCATTTCCAATCTTCTAACCATTTTTGAGCAACTTTATAACCACCTGTATTGTGGTGGTCGGTAATTGCAAGTCCTTTCAAACCGTTATTAATTGCTTGCTGCATCAATTCTGAAGGCTCCATTTGACCATCAGAATATACGGTATGCATGTGAAAATTATAATTATTCGGACAACTTTGCGCGTCTAAGTTTTGGAATACTTCTTTCAAAAGCGTCTTAGAAGCACAATTAAGGGCAAAATTTACAACCATAGCCTTTTCTTGTGTAAAATTATTTATTCTTAACACTCCACTAAGCCACACCTGTAGTCCGGAAAACACTAATGCTTCGGATTTATTTTGGCGCTAACTTTTCGCGCGTTCGTAGCAAACTTTTTCAATATGTTAAGACTAACTTAGCAAATTTTAACGTTTATGGTCATGAGTATTTTCTATGTTACCTCAGTAGAATAGTAATAAATGACTCATTTAAATAGGTAATTATTATCTACAGACTTTCTAATATAATGATTCAAAACACCTTTTACATAAGCGATAAAGCTTATTTTGTACTTTAATAAATCTAGCAATCAAAATTTAAATTTGTATAATATGATTCCTAAAAAATCATAAACCTATTAATTCTCCATTGCCAGAAATTACTTCACCAATGTTACAAGCAGCAATATTGTGAGACTCAAAAAAGCTGATTGTTTGTTGTGCTTGATTCTGTGGAACTATGACAACGAAACCAATTCCCATATTGAAAGTGTTGTACATCGCTTGAGCATTAATAGAACCAGTTTGCGCTAACCACTCGAATACGGGTGGAATTATCCAGCTATCAGTTTCAATCTTTAAGGATTGTCCTTCCCCCAAACATCTGGGCAGATTTTCTGGTAATCCACCACCTGTAATATGCGCCATTGCGTGGATTTCTAAACCATTTTTCTGGGCTGCTAATACTGGTTTAACGTAAAGCTGTGTCGGAGTAAGAAAAGTTTCACCCAAAGTTTTACCGTTAAATAGACTTGGTGTATCGTCCCAATTTAATTCTTTATCGCTAATTATTTTCCTTACCAAACTAAAGCCATTGCTATGTACTCCAGAACTGGCTAAACCAATTGCAACATCTCCTACTTTTACCTTGGTTCCATCAAGCATCTGACTTTTTTCAACAATCCCTACACAAAAGCCAGCTAAGTCATATTCTCCCACTTGATAAAAACCTGGCATTTCGGCGGTTTCCCCACCAAGTAAAGCGCAACCAGCTTGTTTACAACCAGAAGCGATACCTGAAACTACCTGAGTTAACTGCTCTTGGTTAAGTTTACCCGTTGCTAAATAATCTAAAAAAAACAAAGGTTCTGCACCAGATGTCAATACGTCATTGACACACATCGCGACCAAATCAATACCAACAGTATCGTGACGGTTAATAATGTTGGCAATTTTCAACTTTGTTCCAACACCGTCAGTACCCGAAATTAAAACGGGTTGCTTATAACCCTGGGGTAGCTCAAAACAACCTCCAAAGCCACCTAATCCCCCAATTACTTCTTTTCTAAAAGTGCTGTGAACTAAATCACGAATTTGGCCGACAAAATCGCGTCCAGCTTTAACATCAACCCCTGCATCCCGATAATCCATTTCAGTTGTTAGTTGTTAGTTGTTAGTTGTTAGTTGATAGTTGTTAGTTGTTGGTTGTTGGTTATCGGTTTGTTCATTGTTCATTGTCAAAATACTTGGTCTTCTATCCCAACCCACCATTCACCTAAATTCATTAAATCTTCATGGATGTCTTGGAGATTCTCAGCGTATTCGTTTTCTGAAATATCGGCTCGCTTTTCCTCTAACTTTAGAAGACGTAGCTGTATCAGTAGCCAAGGTTTGGAAATACTTTCAGTCGCTTCAATATATTTTCCTAATTCCGTACTATTCATATATTAAAAAGTATTTGTATTTAATTATTCCTAACTCCTAACTCCTAACTGTATGTCCTTTCAGGACACGCTCCGCTAACACTGTTAACTGATTACGGAAATTTAGATGTAACTTTTCCCAAAATTTTGTTTAGAGGGATAAAACCGTAAGAGCGACTGTCAGTACTTGAGGAAGGATTATCTCCTATTAAGAAACAAGAACCATCTTCAAGTACTACAGCCACTCTTTTAATTATTTGTATTGATTGGTAGGGATGACGTGCAACTACGATATCTCCTACCTGTGGTAATTTTTGCCGATAAGCTTTCGGGTCAAACAGTATTTCTTCCCCTGACTGAAGCTCGGGAAGCATTGAAGAACCACTGACGCGCATTCTTTTTTGCATTCCTGAAAGCAGTTTGAGCAATTTAATGAGTATTTGAAATTCCTCGTTCATTGCTTACACAGCCAGTTTGAAGGCTTTTTCGACATTTTGGCAATTATTGGCTTGAGAAAAAATTAACTCAAATTAATTCTGTCTTAGCTTGCTTTGTACCAAGCAACATCCCGGTTTTTAGTAGCCCAGAACATGTTATGAATTTTTTCAACCGCTGCCATTAATTCGTTCGCATGGTCGAGGTTAACTTCTACTTTACAAGCAGAGCAAAGTTTTGCTGCTTTCCAGAAGGTGTCGTGCAAATCGGGATACTTTTCGAGGTGTACTGGCTTGAAATAATCTGTCCAAAGAATTAATAAATCTTCTTTGGTTTTTTGAGCTTGTTCTTCTTTGATAGCAACGTAGCGAGAAAAGGTGTTGTTGTAAGTAATCGTTGCTGCTTTATCACCAGCAGGTGGATGCTCTAAGTCCATGAGTTTCTTGGTCATGGAAACTACTGCTTCTGCTGTAATTCTTGCCGAAGATGGGTCATAAACTCCGCAAGGTCCATCACAGTGAGCTTGTACCTCTGGTGCGGGGAAATTGGTTTTTAGCTTAGAAGCAATTTTTTTGAACATGATATCTAGAGAGAAGGCTTATTTTTAATATGTTTGGTAGGAACTGTGGGGATACATCCTGTATTGAATGAATTAATTGCAAAACTTGAATATAAAACTCCAGTTTTCATTCAAAATCCCCCCCTACCCCATATAGCTTAGTGCTATTGCGTAACCCAAGCAACCTCCTTTCTGGATAAGTCGCTTTATAAAAAGATATTTTTTTCTTTTCAATTCTATTAAATATCCAAATGGTATTTTCCTGTCACCATCAAAAGTGCTAACAGAAGATTTTTAACCTCTAATTAATCTCTAACTATAAGAAGGAGAACTCTATCCCCCTAAAAGGATGACAGAGTTTCTTTCTGATGCCAAAATAGAAAGTGGTCTGTGTAATATCTTTAAGCAAAAAATAAATGCTATGTACCTATCCGGGCTATGAATGGGTCAAGCATTGCTGGTAAAGATTCACTATTCCTGCTGTTACTTCGTCAATGGTTAAACCATCGGAAACGACTTCTATGGCATCTGCTGCTTTCATTAATGGTGAAACCAGTCGGGTGCTATCTTTCCAGTCGCGTTCTTTAATGCTAGCTTCAAGTTCCTCAAGGCTGACTTCTGGTTGTCCCTGCCTTTTGTAATCTTGCTGGCGACGACGAGCGCGTTCGGAAACTGTTGCAGTCAAGAAAATTTTGACCTCAGCATCTGGAAAAACTTGAGTTCCAATGTCACGTCCTTCCGCAACTAAACCCCCTTCTTTACCCCAGCTTTGCTGTTGCTTTACTAAAGCTTGACGTACTGCACTTTGTGCTGCAATTGCCGATACTTTTGATGTGACCTCGGCTGTCCTAATCTTTTTTGTAACGTCATTATCATTTATCCAAACCCGTACCGGGGATTTTAAATCTTCGCTGGGAGTTAATCTTATCGAACAACTATTAGCCAACTCAGCAATCGCGCATTCATCATCCTCTTGTATTCCCTTTTGCAATACCAACCACGTAACGGCGCGGTACATAGCACCTGTATCTAAAAATACAAGCCCTAGTTTAGCCGCAACTTGACGAGCTACAGTGGATTTACCGGCACCAGCGGGTCCATCAATGGCGATTATCGGTTGGCGATCGCGTAAAACAATATTATCAATCAATCGTGTAGAGCCAAGATGAGCGGCAAGCGCAATCATTCCTTCCTCCTTAATTTCATCTAACGGTATTAAAGTATTAGGTTCAATCAATTCAATATATTCCACAGATACAGTAGTGACCATTGCGATTTCTTTACAAACAGCTTCAATCAGGATGCTGCTTTTACGAATTCCATCGTGAAATGCAGCACGAGCTTGTTGCAAGCCACGATACAAAACAGCAGCTTGCTGTTTTTGACTAGCAGTTAAATATTGGTTGCGGGAACTTAGAGCAAGACCATTCGCTTCCCTAACAATTGGGCAAGCGACAATTTCTATGGGAAAATTAAGATCCTTAACTAACCGTTTAATGATGGCTAGTTGCTGACCATCCTTTTGACCAAAGTAAGCCCGGTCTGGCTGCACCAAGTTAAAAAGCTTGGTAACAATAGTAGCCACACCCTGAAAGTGTCCTAGCCGAGTACGACCACACAAGCCTGATATCATATCAGATGGGGGAGTCACTTGTGTAACAATTGAATCTTGTATATTCTTCCGGGCAACCCCAATCTCTTCCGGATTTGGTACAAACATAGCATTTACCCCGGCTTCTTCGCAGAACTTTGCATCTTGCTCTAAAGTACGGGGATAGTCTTCGTAATCTTCGTTAGGACCAAATTGCAGGGGATTGACAAAAATACTGACAATAACAATGGCATTTTCTTGCCGCGCCCGTTCAATCAAGCTTAAATGTCCCTGATGCAAAGCTCCCATAGTGGGAACTAAGCCTACTGCTGTTTGGAGACGAGTTGTCATTTCAAGGGGTAGCGGTTCCTGAGAATGCAAACGCTCGCTTTGCCAAGGTCGTCTATCCAAATAGCAACGTAAAGCTACAACCGTTGTCAACAGGCGCACAAAAAATCCTCTATCTACACTAGCTTTCCCCCGTTAGTGTATATCCGAATTCGGGGAAAGGGAGCGATTAGATAAAGGATTATCAAGATTATTAATGATTTAGGGCATTGGGGATGGGGAATTGGGGGTTGGGAGAATCTTTAGGGCAGGGGAGGCAGAGGAAGCAGGGGAGGCAGGGGAGGCAAATAAATTTTTCTTCCTCCGCTCCCTCCGTTTCCTCCGCTTCCTCCGCTCTCTTAACTCCTAACTATTCCAATGCCCAATGCCCAATGCCCAATTCCCAAATTATTATCTTCCTAATACTTCAACTCTAACTGGTGCAATACCTCTACCAATCATGCCGATAACTCCGGCTGCACCTCTAGAAAGGTCAATAACACGACCGCGAATGAAGGGTCCTCTATCGTTGATTCTGACTACAACAGAACGACCGTTACGCATGTTAGTGACCCGAACTCTGGTTCCGAAAGGTAAGGTTTTATGGGCTGCTGTCATTTTGGAAGGATTGAATCTCTCTCCAGAAGCAGTCTTTCTACCAGCAAAGTAAGCACCGTAGAAAGAAGCAATACCTCTAAAACGTCTTCCTCCTCTTGCTGCAGTTCTTCTTCTTTTTCTTCTCCAAGCTTTTGTATGGTGCTTATTGGAAGCTGTCTTTTTAATTTTGACTGCTTGCTTTTTAGGTTTAGTTAGCTCGGTCGGTAAACCAGCAATTGTTTTTAGGGGAGATGCTTTACCTACGAGTCTCCGTAAGCGATTAGTTGCTTGAAGTGCATCTTGTCTGAGATTTTTTGTTGCGTCGGGAAGTTTTGTATCGTTATTGATTTCAACTAGCTCAGAACCGTCAACTTTGATTGAGTAGCGTTCGTCAAGAGTTTTTGCTCCAGATTTTGTAGCGGTTTTTCCGTTCCAGCTAACGGTAATTTTGTTTGCATCAACTTCACTGTTGATTAAATCGTTGATTTTAGCAGCAACTAAATTAGCTTTCTCTACAGGGTTGCTATAGTTGCTGTTTGCTTTCACTGCGCTTTTAGAAGTTGCAGTGAATTCAGAACTCAAAAAGGTAAAAACAGGGATATTGCGAATGTAGAGAGTTGCTGCCTCACGGTCTGCTAACTTGTGTGCGTAAACCTTGGTAACGATAGTATTCGAGCCATTGTTTTTTTCAGTTAATATCTCTTTTTCAGAACTTTTTTGAGAGACAATTAATGGCTCATTTACTGCTTGAGCGCGACTAATAGATGGTGTTCCAACAACGGCGGAAATTACAGCTACAACAGTCAACAGAAGTCTTTGATTCATGTGTCTAATACTAAATTAAAGTAACTAAGAACTGAGGTTTGATTACTCGCGAAACCAATATACGGCTTGGTCAGTATATGTCCCCAAATCTTGATTTCTTTGCTTTCACTTTTTTTTATTAACTGCAACAGACTAACACGAACTTTTTCACTTTGGTAACCGAGTTTTGAGGTAGATTACTGTCAAATTATCAAATTTATAATTGACATTGCAAGGTAAAAGCTTTGTCAATTCTCGATTTTACGCTTGTAACAATATTTTGATAAATTACAAATTTTTTTTTTAATGATTTAAGTCATTTAAAAATTAAATGAATCGAACAGATACTGCTGTTTAACTAATATTTTATACAATCGCAAGTGTTATTAAAGTATTTAATTGGACATTTTTTTTGGCTAAAAAATACTTAGGCACTTTCTCGTTACTTTAGCAATTAAAATCATAGGCACTGAAATAGTTGAGTTATTAGAATCACTCTAAAAACAGGCTAATCTCTACATTCTAGCTTCAAAACAGGTAAATACACTGAGGATGATTGAGAAATTCGATGATACTAAATTTGTACTTTAAGTCTAAATAGATACTGATAATTAATTTAAATCTGTTATTCAGCAAATAATATTTTGAATAGATAAATAGCAGATGATAATTCACATACAAATAAATTTATTACATCGCGTCAAGTATAAATAGTAAAATCAATATTATTTTTCTGCTTGATATTTTGTTATTAAAGAATAACAAGCTGTGAGATAATGCTTTCCAATAATATTTAATTAACGCAAAAAATTATTAATATTGTTAATTTTTAAAACCAATAGAGTGTTATTTGTCAAGCACTAAGAATATTTGGTTGTGTCCCGTTAAAAATCATCTGTGTTTGGAAGAGGGATGAGAAGCGAACAAAAGGGAGAAAATTAGAACCTTGAGAATAAAGTCTCATGCAGGAAGGGATTAATATAATTTCATCTTAAATGACTTATAATTCAAATTTATCTAACTAAAACCCTCTCCAAAATTGACTTCGGAGAGGGTAACTTAATTAAAACAATCTTAAGAATTACAAACTCTATTAGATTTTTACAACTATTCCAGTACTTTGATTTGCCATTCTATCAACGGCACATACAGCATAGGTTCCCGGTTCGACGGTAGTTTCAGTTTTCTCTTGCGGTAAAACTTGCTGAAGTATCCAGTTACTACCACTCTTTTTATAGATTGTCCAAGAACGAATTTCACCACCACCAGTAGCCCAAGAAATTTTACGATTTTCAGCTTCTACTGCAATTGGTGATGCTGGTGGTATTGTATCTTTCCAGGGCATTGTAGGAACTAATGTCGGTTCTTTGTATAGTAATGACTTGAATTTGTCAGCAATACCCTGACTATTTTCTTGAATCGCACTAACGCTAAAGAAAATATTCCCTAATGACAGTTGTTCGCGCAAATTACGACTGATGTTTACTTGGTTGATGATTTCTCTTTGCTTCCAAGCTTTCCCATCCAAACGTGCAACTGAATTACCAGCATAAACATGTCGCTGCTTGGAATTAACACTCGTCCACCAGCGCAATAGTACAGGATAACTTTGTGCGGTTTGGTCGATACGCCAATATAGTTGCGGTGCAATATAGTCAAGCCAACCTTGCTGTAACCATTTCTTAGCATCAGCATAAAGTGCTTCGTAAGCATCTAAACCTTTAATTCCAGCAGGTTGTCCGGGACGGTAAATTCCGAAAGGACTAATACCAAATTTGACGTGAGATTTAGCTGAATTAATACCTTTCCACAGACGCTGCATCATAATATTGACATTATTTCTGCGCCAGTCGCTTAAACTTAATCTACCACCAGCGTTCCGATAAGCCGCATAGGTTTTGTTATCGGGGAAAGATAAATTATTGATGGGATAAGGATAGAAATAATCGTCAAGATGAATACCATCAACATCATAGCGCTGCACCACATCCATGATGACATTGTAAATCCTGTCCTGTACTACCTTTGCACCGGGGTCCATCCATAGCTGAGTCCCCCATTGGTATACTACTTCTGGATTAGTTACCGCGATGTGAGGAGAAACATTCTTGACTCTTCGGAAAGAAGTATTTGCACGATAAGGATTAAACCAAGCATGAAACTCAATATTGCGCTTGTGACATTCGGAAATTGCAAATTCCAAAGGGTCATATCCCGGTGATTTACCTTGAATTCCAGTTAACCAAGCACTCCAAGGTTCGTATTTGGATTCATATAAAGCATCTCCTTCCGGACGAACCTGCAATATTAAAGCATTGAAATTTAACTCTTGTAATTTATCGAGAATTTTAATTAATTCAGCCTTTTGTTGTGCTATTTCTAATCCAGCACGACTCGGCCAGTCACTATTCCACACCGTTGCAACCCAAGCACCGCGAAATTCTCGTTTTGTATCAATTTGAACGCTTCCGGGTGGTGGTGTTGGTACATCTATATTAGTTGGTGGTTTAACTATATATTGTGAAGGAATCGGTTCTTCCTCACCCAACCAAACCAAAGCTTGATAAACGAAAGCTGAAACATCGGCACGAGTAGCAGCTAAAGTTGGATTAAGTAACTTAGGATTTGGGTAACTAACGACCATACCCGCACGAGTGGTGATTGCTGCGGTTGGCTTAGCGTAATCGGGTATTTTAAAAGCGTCTCGGTAGATTTGTCCCAGCACAGGTAGTAAATCGGTTGACACTTTTGATGTCATTCCCAAACCACTGATAATACTTAAAAGTGCATTTATTCTCTGGATTCTATCTTTAGGACGAAAATAATTATTGGGAAACCCAGTAATAAATACAGTTTCGTAAGCTTTTTTTATTGCAGAAGTAGCCCAATAGTTATCCGGGACATCTACAAATGGGACATATTCGCGTTTTTTGGGAATCTTAGAAAATGTAGTAGTAATAATAGCTGCGAATTCAGCACGAGTAACAGAATTATCAGGGCGAAACTTGCCATCGGGATAGCCATTTAAAATACCGCGACGCGCCAAAGCCTCAATAAACGGACGTGCCCAATGGTTTTTAATATCTGGGAAGCGGGCAGATGATTGAGTCATAACTATACTAAGTTACCTTGTATCTATATTGACTTTTTCTGCCACTGATTATGCTACCGTTACTTAGAAAAATAAAGTACAAAAGGTACTAAATACTACATTTGTATCGGTGGCAACTTTTTGGAATTGGGGAATTGGGCATTGGGCATTGGTAGTTGGTGATTAAGAAACAGTTATTCTTACTCATTACTTATTACTCATTACTCTCTACTCCCTATTCCTAACTCTCAACTCCTAACTCCTAACTATTCCCTATGCCCCATTCCCAATCCCCAAAAAGGAATTTAATTAAAGAAATTGAGTGTAATATCACTTGATATCCCGATTTAAGCTTCATAAACTGTAAAAGTAATTTAGCTGTAAATATATTTAGCTTTGTTATCAATATTGCGTAAATTTACTTACTTATTATTTTTATCTAGCTTTATCTGTATTGTTGCTTTCTCTTATGTGAAAGAAAAATCGCCACCTATAACCTGTAGTAATTGGGGGTTTTCCTCAAAGGTTGAGAAATACTACACTAATCCTGAAAAGATAATAGTAGAACCTTGGAAAGGACAGCATCACGTGTATGGTGTTTTTCAAATTCCCGGCGGCTATCTTAACGATAAAATGTTAAAAATACAAATACCGGGTAGTAGAACTTACTGCGGTATACTTGCTTACGGCGGTACGATTGCACTTGATGGTGTAAAAGCTAAACCCGGACATTATTTAATGAAGGGAATGTTAAATACTCGCTTTGCTTTGAAGTTGATTTTTCAGGGTAAAGAAGAAGAGTTAAAGCAACCACAGAATTGGAAGTTGGGATATACGAAGATTGAACAGTGAACAGTTAGGAGTTAGGAGTTAGGAGTTAGGAGTTAATATTTTAGATTTTAGATTTTAGATTTTGGATTAAGAGTTAACAATTACTTCTTAATTACTACTTGCTACTTGCTACTTCTTACTTACTACTTACTACTTATTCACAACAACATCCCCGCAATACAAGCTGTCATAAAGCAAGCAATTGAACCACCAATCATTGCTCGAATTCCCATTTGTGCTAGGTCTGATTGACGGTTGGGGGCTATTGCTCCGATTCCTCCGATTTGAATTCCGATGGCTCCAATATTAGAAAATCCACATAGGGCATAAGTAGCAATTGTTCGCGCTCTTTCGGAGATTGCTTGGTCTGTTACCATTTTTTGTAGGTCTTGATAGGCAACAAATTCGTTTAAAAATGTCTTTTTACCTAATAAAATAGCTACTTGTCCGCAATCTGACCACGGTATACCCATTAACCAAGCTACGGGAGAAAGTAGGTAAGAAAATATCCACTCTAGTGAAAGTTGTGGTAAGCCGATTAGGGAACCAACATAGCCCAAAACACCGTTGACTAAGGCTAATAATCCTAAAAAAGCAATCAACATTGCTGCAACGTTTAAGGCTAATTTCATTCCTTCACTAGCACCGGTTGCTGCTGCGTCGATACCGTTGGAATAAGGACTTTCTACCTTAATTTTCACTTCACCTGCGGTAGGAGAGTCTTCGGTTTCGGGATAAAGTATTTTGGAAATTGCTAATGCTGCTGGTGCAGACATTACGGAAGCAGCAATTAAATGTTCTGCTGACACCCCAAAGGATATGTAAGCAGCCATTACACCACCTGCGATAGTGGCAAATCCTCCTGTCATAATCGCATGTAGTTCGGAACGGGTCATGGTCGCAACATAAGGTTTGATTAATAAAGGTGCTTCGGATTGTCCGACAAAAATATTTGCAGCAGCGCTGAGGGATTCGGAACCCGATGTTTTCATCGTTTTTATCATTGCTGATGCGACGATTTGAATTACTCTTTGCAAGATACCGTAGTGGTACAAAATGGTGATGAAGGATGAGAAAAAGATAATTGTTGGTAGCACTTTGAAAGCGATGTAGTGTTCTTCAAAGTTATCTCCAAATACAAATTTTGCTCCAGCATCGGAATAGTTGAGAAATTGACTTACTACGTCTCCAAAGAATTTGAATACGACAAAACCAGGTGTTGTTCTCAAAATTAATATTCCGAAAATGAGCTGTAAAGCAATTCCCCACAGTACCGGAACCCAGCGAATAGCACGACGGTTAACGGACAAACTATAAGAAATTCCTACAAATACGAATATTCCAAGCAGCGATACCAATTGCATAATCAGTTATCAGTGAACAGTGAACAGTGAACAGTTAGGAGTTAAGAGTTAGGAGTTAGGAGTTAAGAGTTAGGAGTTAGTGGCTGTAGTGGGAGCATCTTGCTCCCTGCTGAAAACATAAAGTTATGAAAATTATTTATTAATTAAAATTTTTCCCCATCTCCTTGTCCCCTTGTCCCCTTGTCTCCTTGTCTCCCCATCTCCCCATCTACCCCCTCTCCTCCTCTCTCCCCATTCCCCAATAAATGATAGAAACACCAACCAATGGGGAACTCTAATGTAAGAACTTCATTAGATGAGCATATAAGAATGGTTGTGATTACGGGTTATGAGATTTTAGAACAAGTTTACGAAAGCTCTAATTCTGTAGTTTATCGGGGAAGACGTGGGGAAGATAATCAACCAATTATTCTTAAGCTTCTTAAGCAAGATTGTTTGAATTCTAATCAGTTGACTCGCTATAAGCAGGAATATGAAATCACTCGTAATCTTGAATCTGAGGGAATTATCAAAGCTTATGATTTGCAAAACGATGATTATGTGGTGATGATTTTGGAGGATTTTGGGGGAGAGTCGTTGAAGAATTTACTCTCTCAAAGGAAATTCAATTTGCTCGAATGTTTGGAAATTGCTTGTCAAATTACTGATAGTTTGGCTCAAATTCATGCAGCACATGTTATTCATAAGGATATTAATCCTAGTAATATTGTTTTTAATCCCGTTACAAAGCAACTGAAAATTATTGATTTTGGAATTTCCACAAGATTGGGAAGCGAACATACTGTTTTATCTAGTCCGAATGCTTTAGAGGGCACTTTAGCATATATTTCTCCGGAACAAACTGGAAGAATGAATCGTTCTCTGGATTACCGGACGGATTTTTACTCTTTAGGTGTAACTTTATATGAATTATTTATTCATGAGTTACCTTTTAATGCTGATGATGCGATGGAATTAATTCATTGTCACCTGGCTAAACAACCTGTTTCTCCTCATGAAGTTAATCCAAAAATTCCTCGGATGGTTTCAGCAATTATTGTGAAGCTGATGTCAAAAACTGCTGAGGAACGTTATCAAAGTGTCTGGGGAATTAAGGCTGATTTAGAAACTTGTTTACTTCAGTTACAAAGTTATAACTGTATAATTGATTTTGATTTGGGTAAGGAAGATATTTCTCATCAGTTTAATATTCCTCAAAAACTTTATGGAAGAGAACAAGAAGTTTCGACTTTATTAACTGCTTTTGAACGTGTTGTAAAGGAATTTAGCCAAACTGAAATGATTTTGGTTAAGGGTTATTCAGGTATTGGTAAATCTGCTTTGGTAAAAGAAATTTATCAACCGATTACTCGTCAGCGCGGTTATTTTATTTCAGGTAAATTCGACCAGTTTCAACGAAACATTCCTTACTCTGCTGTAGTAAAAGCTTTGAGTGGATTGGTAAAACAGCTTTTAACTGAGAGTGATGAACAACTGCAAAATTGGCAGCAAAAGATATTAGCTGCGATTGAACCAAATGCTCAAATAGTTATTGATGTAATTCCGGAAGTTGAATTAATTATTGGGAAACAATCAAACCCAGAAGAATTAACAGGAAGTGAAGCTCAAAATCGTTTTAATTCTATTTTTAAAAGTTTGATTCGCGTTTTTTGTCAAGTAGAACATCCTTTAGTTTTATTTCTTGATGATTTACAGTGGGCTGATTCGGCTAGTTTACAATTAATTGAGTTAATGATGACGGATGAGAAAATACATCATTTCTTATTAATTGGTGGCTATCGAGATAATGAAGTTGATGCTGCTCATCCTTTGATTATTTTACTTGAACGATTAGAAGTTGATGCTTCTATAAATCAAATTAATTTAACTCCCTTAAATCAAGATAATGTTACCCATTTAATTGCCGATACTTTACGAAGAGATAGCAATGACGTGGAATCTTTGGCAAAATTAGTTTGCGATAAAACCGGTGGAAATCCTTTCTTTATTAATCAATTTCTCTATAATCTACATTCCGAGAATTTAATTTATTTTCGCACTTTGCAAGGTGGAATAAAGCCGAGATGGGAATGGGACATTTCTCAAATTGAAGCAATGGATATTACCGATAATGTTGTAGATTTAATGATATCTAAATTAATAAAATTACCTAAATCTACACAGCAAATATTACGCTTAGCAGCTTGTATCGGTAATCGCTTCACCTTGAATACTTTGGCAATTGTCAGCGAGCTTACACCAACGGTAGCTTTTCAAAATCTAGCTGTTGCTATTCAACAAGGTTTTGTATTACCAACTTCTGGATTAGAATTTCTGAACGGAGAATTACTAAGCTCGCAATTAGTAATTAATAATTTTAAATTTTTACATGACAGGGTTCAGCAAGCTGCTTATTCGTTAATTGCAGAATATGAAAAACAAGCAATTCATTTACAAATTGGTTGGTTGCTGCATTCAACTTTCTCTCAACAAGCAAAAACAGGAAATATTTTTGAACTGGTAGACCATTTAAATTTAGGTCGAGAATTAATCATAAATGATAGCGAAAAAATAGAGTTAGTCAAATTAAATTTATCTGCAGCTAAAAAAGCTAGAGATACGATTGCTTATAGTGCTGCGGAAACATATTTAAAGATTTGTAAGGAAGAATTACCTGATGATAGTTGGATTAGATTTTATCAATTGACTTTAGATATTCATAAACTGCTTGCTGAAGTTGAATATTTAAATGGTAACTTTGAAAAGTCTGAGTATTTAATTAATTTGATTATTGAAAAAGCAAAGACACCTGTAGAAAAAGCAGATATTCATAACTTGTTGATTATGCTATATACGGCGCAACATAAATTAAGCGAAGCTATAGAAGTTGGTCAAAAAGGATTGCAATATATCGGAGTTGATTTATCTAATAGTAATTTAGATTCGGCTTTAGAAGTAGAAGTTATTAATGCAAAAAAGAATCTTGAAAATAAAGAAATAGCTTCATTGATAAATCAACCGGATATGGTAATACCAGATAAGATAGTTGCGACTAAGTTATTAATAAATTTAGAACAATCCTGCTATCTAACGAACAAAAAACTCTATAGTTTACTTGTTGTTAAAACATTAAATTTATCTTTAGAATATGGTAGTTTAGCAGAATCGGTAAACAGCTATAGTACTTATGGTACTTTATTAGGTTCGATTTGGGGAGAATATCAAAGGGGCTATGAATTTGGTAAATTGGCTTTAAAAATAAGTGAAAAATACCGTAATTTAAATCAAAAATGTAAAGGATGTTTTCTTTCTGTATCTTTTCAAATAGCTTGGGTAAAGCATATTAAATTCACTAATGAAATTGCCAAGCAGGGATTTCAAGCAGGTATAGAATCTGGTGACTTACAGTACTGTGGTTATATTTTAGCTTTTCAATTTTTTAATATTTTGCATGAAGGGATTAATCTCGGTCAGTTAGTTGATGAAGTCGATAAAAGATTGCAATTTGTGAGTATAAATGAAAATGAATTAGGAAAAGATATTATTTGGGCTGCGAAAATATATTTAATTAAACTAAGTTCTGAAACCAAGGAACGATTAAATTTTGATATTCCCGAACTAAGTGAAATAAAATATCTTCAAAGCTGCCGGGAACGCAAAAGCTATATGCCTTTATTCTGTTACTATACTTCTAAGTCTTTCATACTGTATCTTCACAAGAAACCAGTTGAAGCTTTAGAAGCAATAATCGAAGCAGAAAAATTGCAAGAATTTAGTATTGGCTTGATTACAAATGCCGACCATAATTTCTATCAATCTCTAATCTTAACTACATTATACCCCGCTGCAACTTTTGCCGAACAAAAGCAATATTGGCATCAATTAGAAAAGAATCAACAGCAAATGAAAGTTTGGGCTGATAATTGCGAAGCTAACTTTTTACATAAATACCTAATCATAGAAGCAGAAATGGCTCGAATTTTTGCTAACAAATTAGAAGCAATGGAATTATACGACCTAGCTATTGCTTCTGCGAAAACATACGGTTTTGTTCAAAATGAAGCTTTAGCAAATGAATTAGCCGCAAATTTTTGGTTGGGAATGAATAAGGAAGATTTTGCTCAAATTTATCTTCGTAAGGCTTACAATGGCTATCAACATTGGGGTGCAAAAGCCAAAGTAGCTGATTTAGAAAATCAATATTCTTTCTGGTTAAACCCTAAGCTGGCTAAAACTACAAATATAAATATAAACAATAAAATTTCTCAGACAACTATAAATCAAAATTCTACAACTACTAATTTAGGAGAGTCACTAGATATTCATACTGTTTTAAAAGTATCCCAAACTATTTCTAATGAAATTGTGCTGACAAAATTAATTGACCAATTGATGAAAAGAGTGATTGTAATCGCAGGAGCGCACTCGGGGTCTCTCATATTTGTCATCAGTGGGGAATTAACTATTGAAGGGATAATCAACACAAATGAA
>JBCBHT010000125.1:0-20397 GCA_038525335.1 Cyanobacteria bacterium J06621_15
TATTGAGGAATCAGAGGATGAGTTAGATTTCTTAAGATTTGTGCTTCTCGTTCAAAAAGTTTTAAGCTATCCCACTCAAAATCACTATCAAGCTTGAGCAATTTGACCACAACTAAATTTTCAGTTTCTTGGTCTAACGCTAAATAGGTGTATCTTCCAGGTTTTTTACCAAGTTGTTCTTGAATAGAATAACGGGAACCTAAAATTTCACTTTTCATGTTTTCACGTAGAAATTCCACAGTGTTTTTACCCCTTTTTTGATTTTAGCGATTCTACCCAGAGAGTGAGTTATTGCAACATAAGTTTTATGAAAAAATATAGTTCGTAATAAGTTTGGTATTGTTAGTATGTGATTTCAATTAGGCTGCGGATATAAACTAAAATCCACCGAATCAGAGCTAGACAGTACAGCTAATCCAAATACTTGTCGATTTTCAAAAGTGGGTATAATTATGTTTTTCTTGCTTAATGACTACAACGGCTTACATCGCAGTTTTCAGTTGAATAGAGTATACCCCTCTCCGCTATTCTGGAGAGGGAGAAAAGTTGAGGTTTATTAATGAAAAAGAAAAGACAGAATTTAATTGTCTTATTCTAAACTTTTTCACGAATATTTTTTAATATCAAATATGTTTTAGCGTTGAAAATGCGGTTTAATTGTTCGTTAGGTTCGATTTCGATTAAAAAATTGTTAAACATTAACTTACGTAAGCCATTTTCTTTGTCTCTAATTTTCGTTTGATAAATTTTTACCTCGCAATCTTTTTCTACTTCTTGCAAAACATTATTCCATGCATCTTTCTTATTTGCTTCTGAAGTTTCATAACCTCGCTGAGATAATTCCTTGACCAATTCTTCAAGGTCGTTAGGATTGATAAAAGATTTTTTCGCAAATAGCTTTTTGCCAAATTGTTTTAACTTTTTATCTATCAAATTACTTTTACTGTGTAATTTTCTAATTCCCGTATCATTTTCGGGTGGTTTATAAATTTTAGCTCCACGGTACTGCACAAAAGTCGAATTTTTGATTAACTCTGTGTGACATATTTCCACTATAGCTTTATCTGAAGAATAGTAAGACTTCTCTAGCGCAGTTGCTAAATCTTGACTAACTTGTTTATTATTTTTTATTTCATCAATAACCACTTGAAGAGCTTGCCAATTTTGTTTTGTTGAATCGTAGGCAGCATCTTCAGTTAAATCCTGCCAAATAACTTTAAACAGTGTAAATAAAAAATGTTCAGTCATACAAGAGTGTATTTTTAATTATTAAGTACGAATTATGTTTATAATTTATACTAAAAAAAATTAAAAGACTTACGTGGTATAACTGAATATTTAGCTAAATCAATGTACTGATAGTATTAGTAGTGGTCTGTCCCGTTAGTCTTGATGGGTATTATTAGGGAGGGGGAAGAGGGGGAAAAGTGGGGAGAGGGGGTAGAAAAAATAATTTTTTATTCACCCATCAGAATTAACGGAACAGACCATTAGGGATGTCCGTCAGGACGGGGTGAGATCCAATAGTATGTATTAAAAAATATTGCGTAGGATAAACAACACATAAGTCATACCCTACGCAAAATAATTTGTTAAACTTGAACCTTTAACCTTTGACCTTTGACCTTTTACCTAATTACTCCCTGGTGTAGGTTCCGTAGTTGCTGCTGGCTTTTCCTGTTGTTGATATTGAGGAAATTGGAGTTGTTGAGCAAGGTACTGTCCTACTAATTGAGATGTTTGAGGATTGTAAATCCTCAGATAATTCCAGTAATTTCCTAGTACTTGACGAACGTAGTTTTTGGTTTCAGGAAAGGGAATAGCTTCAACAAACTCGTCAGGGTCGTCTATAGGTAAGTTTTTTAACCATTTTGAAACATTTCCAGGACCCGCATTGTAGCTCGCAACCGCTAAAAGCGAGTTATCTTGATATTGCTTGTGGGTGCTGTCTAAATACCATGTACCGTACATGATATTGTCATTCGGGTCTTCTAAGCTAGTGCTTGCATAATCCACATCGATTTGTGGAGCAATCCATTCTGCAGTGCTTGGTAAAACCTGCATTAAACCTGTAGCATTGGCAATAGATTTGATTTTTTCTTGGAATCTTGATTCTTGACGTATCAATGAAACTACTAAGAACGGATTAAGATTACGCTCCCCGGACCATTGGCTAATCAAATCAAAGTAAGGGAATGGATAACGAGCTTGCCAATACATGTTTTTGCTGCTCAATTCCTGATATGCAGCTCTTTCTTTCGGTTCTTCCCTATCTTCTAGTTTAGCTACGGTAGAAATTCCACCTACGTAATTTTCTCTAGCTAATTGCATTAAACCTTCAGTAAACTGTTCGCTTACTGTTGGCTGTGCTTTGTTCTGAAATTCAGTTTCCCATTGTAGCCAAGCGTCTCGTTTTTGTCCTAATAGATACAACTCTTTAAAAGTATCAGAACCGGCTGGTGGTAAAGGACGGATTCGGTCTTTCATCTCCGGACTCATCGCGCGTAAGGTATTAAAGTTACCTACCTCTAAACCCAAGGTAGCAGCAGAACGCCATGAATAATAAGAGTAAGGAAATTTACTAATTGTGTATTCATAAGCCTGTTTTGCTTCTGCTTCTTTACCAAGTTTTGTTAACCATTTACCAACCCAGAAACCAGCTCTGGGAGCCAAGATACTAGTAGGATTGTTTACAGGAACCGGAGCAGCCCATTCCCATGCAGCATCATAATCGCCTGTTTTTGCTTTCTGCTGCGCTACTTTCCAACGATATTCTGCTGCTTGTTCGGTGTTAGCAAATTTGGTAATCAGTAGCCTCAAAGCATCCCTAGCACCAGCATTGTTGTTTTGGGATTGCAAAATTTTTGCTTTTCGCTCCAATGCTTCCCCAGCTTGTTCGGGGAAATTAGCAATTACTTGGTCGAGAAAAGGTAAACTTTCACCACCTGTTCTGGTTAACTCTGCCAAGCGTAACAATGATTTTCCAGCTTCTCGTTCATTTGGAAAATCATTTAATAGCTGTTGATAAGCTAATTGAGCCTGCTCTCTTTCTCCACTTAACTGCAAACCTCTACCGTTACGGTAAACGTTTTTAGCCGTAGGAGTAGCTTTTCCATAGGAAGTAGCTGCTTTTCCGAACTCCTTGTTCTCCCAATACGCATTACCAATTATTTCCCAATCTTCTGGTTTGAGAGTTGGTTCGCTAACAAGTTGATTTAACACGGGAACAATTCCGGGTTGTTCAAAAGCGTATTTTGCCAGAATTAACTGTAGCTCCGGCTGATTAGGATTTTCTCGCAGCCTTCCGCGGATAATTTCCCAAGTCAACGGATTAGAAGGAAACTCAGCGATAGCTTTATCTTGATATTCCTTGACTCCAATTAAATATAGAGCTTTTGCAGCAACTGGGTCTTCGGAGTATTCTTTAACAACAGCTTGTCTTTTATCGGAAGCTTTGCCATTCTCGCCTAGAATACTGTACGCGCGAGCCTGCTGCAATAAAACATACGGCTTCAAAGCTTGATAATCATTTTCTAGACCATCGAGTAATTCTAGCGCTTCCTTTGCTTGGTCTTTTACCAGCAAATCATCTGCTAAAAGATAGCGAGCGCGATATTGCTCGATTGAGGACGAACCTTTGGCAATTTGTGCTAATTGAGCAGCACGTTTCTCCGGGGGTTGATTAACCAGAGGTAAAACAACAGATTTGGCTATATTCGCTTCCGAAATAACTTCTTCTTGATTGTTACCACCAAATAACCTCCCCAAATTTTTGCCAATTTGAGGGGCTGAAACCATAGCTCCAACCAGAAAGGCACAGATTCCTGCACCTGCAATCAAAGAAATTTGTTTTTTCTGTAGCTTCTTCAGCATTGATACCCGCTGAGAATTTCACAAGAATATCTTGCACTGTAGCATTACTGGTGGTCAAATTAACCTATCTTATTTATCAATTTTGAATTTTTCTTTAATTTTTTGAAAATAGGAAGCAGGGAGTAGGGAGTAGGGAGTAAGAATAGTAAGGAGTTGAGAAGGTTAACTATTTTTTGTATAACCTATGAAAATTTAAAGGATATTTTTAAAGGAATATCAAAAATCCAACTATTAACTCTTAACTCTTAACTTTTAACTCCTAACTCCTAACTCCTAACTCCCTTAGCTAACTCCGGAGTTTTCCCTTTTAAACCAATCATCAATTTAAGATTAAATATTTTGATAAAAGGAACGCGCTGCATGACCCATAAACCAAAGCGTCTGGCTATGACTACGGGTAGGAATTGATTGGAAAATACTCTATCCAATATGTCGGTAAAACCCAAAATTGCTAAATTTTCTATTTTTCGCCAGCGTTCGTAATTTTTGAGTACCTTAATATTGCCAATATCTTGACCTTTAAAATGCGCTTCTTTAATAACCTGAGCTAATGCTGCTGCGTCTCGAATACCTAAATTTAAGCCTTGTCCTCCGACGGGATGACATTTATGTGCTGCGTCACCGATTAATGCTAGTCGATTTAATACGTAACGGTCGCTTTGCATTAACTGCACTTGAAATACAAAACGTTCTCCGAGTAATTCTAATTTACCCATTTGCTCGCCGAAACGTTTTTGCAATTGCTCTAAGAATTGCTCCTCATTCAAAGCACACAATTCTTTTGCTTCTTCATGAGGTGCAGTCCAAACAATCCGACAGCGGTTTCCTGGTAGCGGTAAAATCGCAAATGGACCGCTCGATTGGAATTTTTCGTAAGCTGTATTACTGTGAGATTTTTCTGGTTTGACAAATGCTACAATACATGATTGCCAATATTTCCAACCTTTAGTTTTAATCCCAGCAGCTTGACGAATTCTCGATTTTCCTCCATCAGCAGCTACCACCAAATGACTGCGAATTTTACAGGTTTCTCCGGCGATTTTAACCTCTACGGTGGCAACATCTTTGAGGTATTCAGTATTTATTACTTCCGCAGGACACAAATAAGTAATATTCGGACTTTCTTTGACAAACTCCTCTAAAGGATAAAGTAGCGCTTGATGTTCGGCTACATAGCCTAAATCCTCGCTGCCAATATCATCCGTACTAAATTCCACTACACCGGAATAATCAGCATCCGAAAGACGCACGCGATTGTAAGTTTCGATTTGGGGTAATATCTTGTCCCAAATTCCAATTCCTTGATAAATCAACGCCGATAGCATATGTATAGCATAGGCTTGTCCCTTAGCTACCGACGCAGATTGGACTCTGGCTTCGATGAGAAGTATTCGTAATCCTGAGTCGTTGAGTGCAGCGGCTAAAGTCAAACCGATAATTCCGCCACCAACAATTACCAAATCGTAGTCGTACCCTCGCTTCTGAGCGAGAGCTTGGGAAGGTGAAGTAATTTTTGAGAGCTGCGCTTGCGCCATTGTTAAGATAAATCACAGCATTTTCATATATTGTGACGTATTTTTAAGAATTTGGGCAAGGGGAAGAGGAAGGAGTTAGGAGTTAGGAGTTGGGAGTTAGGAGTAATGAGTAATGAGTAGAAATACTTGTGTCTAGCATTGCTACATAGAATAATTCTTACTGGTTGGTGTTTTTTACTTAACTCGGAACTTTATTTTTTACTTACTACTAATTACTAACCACTAATTACTAACCACTAACTACTAACCACTAACCACTAACTACTAACTACTAACTACTAACCACTAACCACTAACCACTAACCACTAACCACTAACTCATTGACCGCTATTTATCAGAACTTGGGTAAATGTCATTTTGTCAATTTCATCAAGGGTCACGGAATTTACAATGTCAAATTTTGCACCTAGTCCTTGTAATTCTTCGTCCCAGGATTTGATTGCTTTGGTTATGTGTAGTTCTTGTCCTACCTGAATAAAAGAAATTGTTAATTCTTGATTGTTATCTATCTTTTGACTAGCGTTGATAATTGCTTGGCTAATACCGATACGATTGGAAGATACTCCATCAGTTACAACTAAAATTGTTTCTCCAGATGGTTTGGTTTTACCATTTGCTTTGCGCTGAAAATAACTGTTAATCGCATCTTGCAAAACTGTTAGTAAATTAGCTCCACCTTGGGGACTATTTTCTTCAAAAATTTGCTTTACTTTGCTCGATGTTACAAAGTCATAGCGTTGAAAATTTTCAGCAAACATATAAACTGTAATTCCGTCAGGGTTTAACTGCTCGCACTTTTTTGCTAAAGCTAATGTGTATTTTTGAGCAGCGACCCATCGAGTTGTTCCTTGTGGATAGTCGGTCGTTGCCATACTACCGCTAATATCAATGATGATGGTGTAATCTCGATTAATTAGGTTAGAGCTTGCATCAAAAATTGAGTTGTTGTTTGTCTCAATAAACTTTTGTAATTTATCCTCGTCAGAAATATTGTTTGATTGTATCAATGTTTGTGATTCAAGATTTTTATCTAGTTTCATATTTGGTAAACTCCCCTTCCAGGAATTGTCTATATTCCTAGATTTCCCAAATATTTGAGTTGAATTAACATTTATGGTCTATTAAGTAAAAATAATTAAGTTCACATGTAAAAGCAGTGCCAATATTAACTTAAGCTGCCAGCGATTAAATCCTCAGACATATCAAAGTTTGCTGTAACGTTTTGTACGTCGTCTAGTCCTTCGAGAGTATCAACTAGTTTGATTAACATCCTTGCTTGTTCTGAGTCGGTAACGTCTATGTTATTACTAGGAATCCAACGTAGTTCAACATCGGTCACATCAAAATCTTTTTGCTGAAGAGCTTGGTTAAGGTTTTCTAAATCAGCAACTTCCGATACAACTTCAGCCATATCATCCTCGGTCATTTCGTAAAATTCTGCACCACCTTCTAAAGAAGCTTCGAGAAGTTTTTCTTCGCTGCTTATATCTTTGACGATACAAATACCTTTTTGGTCAAACATCCAGCTAACACAACCGGTTTCACCAAGATTTCCCCCATTTTTGGTAAAAGCTTCTCGTAAATAGGCTACGGTACGGTTGCGATTGTCGGTTAAAGCTTCAATCAAAATCGCTACACCACCCGGTCCGTAACCTTCATAGCGTATCTCCTCTAACTTTGCACCACCATCATCAAATGTACCCGCACCTTTAGCAATTGCCCGCTCGATATTATCATTAGGGATACCAGCTGCTTTAGCTTTTTCGATAGCAGTACGGAGTTGAAAATTGCCATTCGGGTCTGGTATACCATTCCTAGCTGCAACAATAATCGCACGGGATAACTGAGTAAAGGTTTTACCTCTTTTCGCATCAACACGAGCTTTTTGACGCTTAATATTAGCCCATTTACTATGTCCAGCCATAATTTCAACCTATAAAATCAACCGATTAACCACAATAAATAAATTTTTCTCTAAAATTAACTTTAGCAAAGCATTTATGATTCAATGCAGGGTATTCAATTTTCCGCGAATCGAAAAACCAAACCCAATCTTTTTTTACAGAATTTCCCAACACCTTGGATAATTACAAAAAAATAATGTCTTATAAAAAATTACTAGCTTTAATAATAGTTTGCATTTTACTGATTACAGGATGCCAAACATCTACTGAAAAAAATAATGTAACGCATCTTACCTTATGGCAAGGAGTAAACCCACCATTCAATCGAGATGTTTTGCAAAAGTTAGTAGATAAATTTAATCAAAATCACTCCAATATTAAAGTAGATTCGCTATATGTAGGTCAACCAGACCAACAAATGCCAAAAATTTTAGCAGCAGTAGTTGGAAATGCGCCACCAGATTTACTATGGTTTAATCCCACAATTGCAGGACAATTAGTAGAATTAGATGCTTTGGTACCGTTGGATGAAATGCTGGATAAATCACCAGTAAAAGATGAAATTGACCCGGCTTTGTTTGATTCGATGAAGTATCAAGATAAAATTTGGTCGGTACCTTTTGCAACTAATAATGTCGGAATTTTTTATCGTCCAAGTTTATTTGAAGCAGCAGGAATAGAAGAATTACCATCTAATTGGAAGGAGTTTCGTGAAGTTGCCAAAAAATTAACCCGCGATACAGATGGAGATAATAAAATTGACCAGCACGGGATATTTTTACCGTTGGGAAAAGGAGAATTTACAGTCTTTATTTGGCTACCATTTATGTGGAGTGGTGGAGGAGAATTAGCTTCGGAAGCTGCGAAGGTAGATTTAGCAGATAATAAAGGAGCGGTATCGGCTTTACAGCTATGGCAAGATTTAGTTAAAGATGGTTCTGCAATATTATCTGCACCAGAAAGAGGTTTTGAAACCGATGCTTTTGTGTCGGGAAAAGTCGCAATGCAGGTAACGGGACCTTGGACTTTAACCTATATTAATAATGATATTAAAAACGATGATTTTGGCGTATTTCCAATTCCTGCAAACGAGCGTCAAGCTACTAGTATTGGTGGAGAAAATCTGTTTTTATTTAAAACCAATCGTGAAAGAGAAAAAGCAGCTTTTGAGTTTGCAGAGTTTGTATCAAGCGAGGAATTTCAGACAGAATGGGCTTTAGAAACTGGTTATTTACCCGCAAATTTAAAGTCGCGTCAAAGTGAAAAATATCAGGCTTATATTGAAGAACAGCCAACAGCAAAAGTATTTTTAGAACAAGCACAATATGGTCGTAGTCGTCCAGTTTTTGCTGGATATACTAGAGTTTCTGAAAGTATCGGTAGAGCGATGGAAGCTGTTTTATTGAATAAAAGTAGTCCAAAACAAGCTTTAAAAGAATCTCAGAAAAGATTGGATTTGATTTTTGATTGAGGGAATAGGGAATAGGGAATAGTGTAATTGCTAATTAATTATTTTGTAGGGTGTGTTACGGCACAAAAAAATGTGATTTAAAAGCGATTCTCTTTGAAAATGCCGTAACGCACCAGCATGTATTAAGAAAATTAGAGATTATTTATAATATGAATTAAGCAGTTAAAACGTAAGTTGGGTTAGGCAGACAATAAATATGAAAATCAATCTATAGAATTTAATTATGCCGTAACCCAACATATTAATCTATCAGGGATTCAGCATCTTAAACAATCATAAACATATTGATGTTGGGTTACGACACGATTAATTAATTTTGTTGTAACTAAGTAAGTTATTCTCTTGTCTAACCTAACCTACTGTATATTAATCCCAAGAAAGTAATTACCAAAATCACATATAATATTCGGGTTGTCCGTTCGGCTTTGTTTAATATCTCTTGGTAGGAAAGCTGGTGATTTTGAATTAGAAAAAATGCTGGTGGAGTAATTAGAAATGGTAATATTTTACTTAATGAAAGTCGGAGTAAAAAATTAATATTCCACAGCTTTTTACGAATTGGAGCTTGATTATACTGCCAAGGATAACCTATTTGCATTAATCTGATTAAGGCTTTTGTATCTTGAAGTCGTAACGATTCATATAAAGGTAAAGCTTGAGAAAGATTATTATTGGTTTTTTCTAATGCTTTATTTAGGATAAATACGTCTTCTAGTGCTGAGTTTACACCTTGTCCTAAATCTGGTGGAAAACTGTGAATTGCGTCTCCTAGAAGAACTATAAAAGATTTATGGTTTAATATCGAGTAAAATCCGTTACAGTGTTGGGGAATGGGGAACTCTCCACCTTCACTTACAGCGAATCGTTGAGCTTCTTGGGAAGAAACTATTTTGTGTATGGGTAATTGTGGAAAGGATTTATTTAAAAAGTCTTGTATTTCCTCACCGTCGTTTAATTTCCAGATATGATGATTGGGTTTAGTAATAATATTTGCGCTACGAACTTCATCCGGGTTTTTAACGGGTAATAATCCTAAAGATGTTGAATTTTTTCTATCTTTTAATTTACTACGAACAGCATAAGCCATTTCGCTGGTGCTGAGTTCTTCACCGTTTTCATCTAAAGGAAATTTTGCAGGTAAGGTTAATATTTTATATTTTAATCCTGCGCTTGGTGAAGGAAAATTTTTCATCTCAAATTTACTCGAAGATGAATTGTCCCAATTTTTCAAAGTATTTCTAACAATAGAATTAATTCCATCACATCCAACTAAAACTAAAGGCTGAAATTTGATAGTTTCACCGTTTTCTATTTCAGTAATGACTTCTAATCTTTCAAATTCGTTATCACCATTTGCATTTATTTGATTTATTTCAGCACATTTCGCATTAAAAATTACATTTATATTACCCTGCCAATTATTTTCTATTTCTTGATAAAGTAAATTGACAAATGTTTTTCTGGTTATCCAATAAGCAGGTTTTCTATTTGGGTCTACTATTGGCAGTTTTACTGTTTGACGCTTTCCATCTGGTGTAATTTTAGTTAAGTAAAAATCAGTGTTTGCAACTCCATTTTGAGATAATTTTTCGGTAATATTGAGATAATCTGTAAATTTTTGACCGCGACCATCTATCAAATAATTGAATGCTTTATCGGCTTCGTAATAATCTGCGCTAGGACGTTTTTCTAAGACAGTGATATTTTCCCAGCCCCGTTTTGCGAATATTAATGCAGTTGCAAAACCTGCTGGACCACCTCCAATAATTAATATTTGTTGATGGTAATTGTTACTTATCATAATCTTATAAATTTGATTATTTTTTTTATGATTATTACTTTTTATTCTACTATATTCTGCCTCTAGCTTCCCTCTCCTTAATAAGGAGAGGGACTGAGGGTGAGGTTTTATTTTAAGTAAAATATTTCTAAATTGAATTATGTATATAAAAAACGGTGCGTTGAGCGTTTCACAACAACACACCGTACATTAATAAACCCGATTTATTTAAAAACCGGGTTGATTAATTATTTGTTTTTATAGATATAAACTATTAAGCTGATAATGCAGCTTTAACCTTACCAAAACGTCGCTCTCTATTTTGGTAACTTAAAATTGCTTCTTTAAATGCTTCTCTATCAAAATCAGGCCATAAAATATCTGTAAAATACATTTCACTATAAGCCATTTGCCATAAAAGAAAGTTACTTAATCGCTTCTCTCCGCTGGTACGAATAAGTAAATCTGGTGCGGGAGTATTCGCTGTATATAGATTTTTTGTAATTAAATCTTCGTCGATATTTTCTGGCTTAATTTCTCCTTTTTCAACTAATTCCGCAACTCGACGACAAGCGCTGATAATTTCTTTACGACTACCGTAATTAACTGCTACATTAAATTGAACATCGCTATTATTAGATGTCTCTAACATCGAACGCTGCATTTCGTTTTGCAATGATTTTGGTAACTCGGATAAATCACCAACAAAATTAATTCTTACCCCTTCCCGATGCATTTCTCCTAATTCCCGACGCAGCATTTTTTCAAATAAAAGCATCAGAAAATCAACTTCTTCAGTAGGTCGTCGCCAATTTTCAGTAGAAAAAGCATAAGCTGTTAATATTTGAATTCCCCAATCTTTGCAGCATCGCAATAGTTCTTTAAGTGTCTTTGCTCCTTGTCTGTGTCCCGCGATACGAGGTAATTTTTGTTGAGTAGCCCATCTACCGTTACCGTCCATGATTACAGCTACGTGAGCGGGTAAATTTTGTGAGTTTAAATCTGCGGGTAAGTTTGAATTCATAGGATTGTTCGTTTTAGAATTTAGAAGAATTTAGAAGAAGTTAGATTTTATCCAGCAAATTAAGCAGTAACTGGAGGAAATTTTGAATTTTGAATTCCTGTATCTCCAAATAGTTCATTTAAATATGTTGGTGTCAGGGTATTATTCCAAATCCATAATTGATGTATTGCAGAACTAAAGGTGAATAACAAGCTAATTTTGTTACTAAAGCACCAAGAATCCCATTTAAGGGTTTGCATCATTCGTCTTAAAGTTCTGACTAAACTATTACTTTTGTAGTTTTGATGACGAGTTTTAATTAAGGTTTTGGTTATTTTGATTGCAGAAGTATCGGGATAAATCCAAACACCAAATCCCCAGAATTTTGTCATGTGGTTGATTTCGTCAATCGCTAATTGCTCTAAAATATCTTGCAACGACCCATTTGTATGAGCCATCAGCCATAGATAAAGACAAGTCGCTCCGAATTCGGTTGCTATCCGATGCAAACCATGACGATACAAATCTTCGTAGGGATTACCGGTTGGTAAATAACCTCTAACGGTGCGGAGTTTTGGAGTAATTTTCTCACCCGTTAACTGCTGATAAACCTTTGTTAATGCAGGAGTATGCTGACGCTCTTCTTTTTCCCATAAACCTGGTTCTATTAGCTTTGTGCTTTCATCAATCGTTCCTCCGACATACTGAGCCATTTGTGGATGTAATTTTTGTAAATACTGCCGACTCGTTTGAGTATATCCTCGGATAGGCGCTTCAGTATCCATTGCACCTACTAAAACTGATAAAAATACTTCTATATCAATACCAATTATTTGTTCGCGGTGAATACTTTGCCAATCGATGGGTTTCCAAGGACGCGCTTGTGGTTGTTTAAATTGCGATGGTAATTCTGCTAAGCGTTCGTCTAACTCTTTTTTTGCAAGGTAATGTTTGATAAAAAAATTTATGCGTTGTTGAGTTTGAAAATAGTTTGTATCTGAATTTGTTTTAACTACCCAATTAGATTCGGTTCTACTAAATGTCTTTATCATCTATTTTTAATTAAAGTATTTATTTTTGCTTTGTGATTTCAGTCTAAATGTGGTGTTAGAGCTTTGTCAGTCGGGTAAAGTAGGGTAAAAAGTATGATTGTAGAATTTATGAATAATGAAATATCGATTTAAGAATATTAAAGTAAGGAGAGTATTCTTTAATTTGCTTATATAAAGGGTTAGTTATTTATCACGGATGAAGAACATAATGAAAGTTGAAATATATGATTATAAGCTGTTGTGCATTTAAATTGTATATTTAGACGGGCAGGGATGCCCATCCTACAAGAAAATTGTAATTTTAGATAATCTAATTTAAATGCGTTTTAGCTTAATACCTTTAAAATTTAGCCTTAGCGCAGGCTTGATTTTCTCGAAATTAAATTAATCAATAATAAGTAAATTAACTATGTTAAATATTGTAAGTAAAGTATACTAATATCGACATAATTTATAATTCAAAACAAAAATAATACTCGCAATTAGATTTTTATCTGCAATTTTCTGTTAGAGAATAGGACTAAAGGTAATTTAATAATTAAAGGAAAAATCAAGTTTACATAAACTTGTCCAAAAATGTTAGTTTCCAACTGTAGACTAGGATTGAGCTTGCTGCTTGTATATGTAAACTAAACTACCTTGGTTGCTAAACAATGGATGATGAGGCAGTATTGGTATGGTTAGATACCGTAATACCTTCTAAAACCGGAGAACAATTAAGCGAATTAGAAAAAATTATTCTTCAACAGGTTTGGTTAGGAAGAAAGTATTTAGAAATTGCTGATTTTTACGGTTGTACTGAAGGACATGCTAAGGATGTCGGTTCTCGGTTATGGAAGTTGCTTTCTAAAGTTATGCGTCAGAAGATTACTAAAAGCAACTGTCGCAGGGTTTTAGAAAAGTGCTTTCGTAAAGCTGGTACGATATCTGGTTTGTTTGATTATCAAGTTACGTCCTATAGTTCCTTACCTGTGGAAGAAAAGGAGCTATTAAATCAAGTTAAACCAGAAGATATCAATTTTATTGGTCGAAATGATGCAATTAATCGCATTGATGAATTAATGAATCTTGGTAGCAAAGTTATTGTGATTCAAGGTGAAGGAGGTTTGGGAAAAACTACTCTCGCTCAACAATACCTGTATTCTCAAGATTTTGATGTGGTTTTGGAATTGTTGATGGCTAAGGAAACTCAAAATATTACTTCAGCCCAACGGGTGGTAGAAGAATGGTTAAAACAAGATTTTCAGCAAGAACCAGGTTTAGAATTTGGGGTAACTTTAGGAAGATTAAAAAGACAGTTGCAAACCAAGAGAATTGGAATATTAATTGATAATTTAGAACCAGCGCTGGATGGAAAAGGAAGGTTTATTAAACCCCATCGCAACTATATTGAATTATTGCGGATTTTAACCGATGTAAGAATACAATCTACTACTTTAATTACCAGTAGAGATAGACTTTGCGAACCCGAATTAAATATTACTCATTATCGACTACCGGGTTTAGGTGAAGTAGCTTGGAAAAAATATTTTAGTAACCGTGGAGTGAAGATTGATTTACCAACTTTACAAAAAATGCACCATGCTTATGGTGGTAACGCTAAAGCAATGGGAATTCTTTGTGGTTCAATCCTAGAAGATTTTGATGGTGATGTTACTACTTATTGGCAAGAAAATCAGGCTGACCCTTTAGCTGTAACTGATTTAAAAAATTTAGCCGCAAGTCAAATTAACCGTTTGGAAAATTTGGATTCTCAAGCATATAATTTACTGTGTCGTTTGGGATGTTATCGCTATCAAGATGTTCCTACAGTTCCAACTGAAGGACTTTTTAATTTATTATGGGATGTTGAATCGGAACAGCATCGCCAAATAATTGCTTCGTTAAAAAATCGTTCTTTAATTGAGTGTAATAAAGGTAAATATTGGCTGCATCCAGTAATTAGAGCCGAAGCTATTTCTCGTTTACGTGATAGTAATGACTGGGAAATCACTAATTATAAAGCTGCAGAATTTTGGACAGAAAGCGTACAAAAAATCGAAAATTTTCAAGATGCTTTGCAAGCGTTAGAAGCTTATTATCACTATATTGAGATTAATCAATTTGAATTAGCTGGTAAATTAATAATTAAAAGTAGAAATAATCAGTGGGGGCAATTTTTAACCCTCGGCAGCACTTTGTATAGAATGGGTTTAATTCAACCAGTTTTAGATGCAACTCTTCATATTATTAATCATATTGAAGATGATACAAAAATCAGCGAACTGTATAATATTTTAGGCGATTTATATTGGATAAGTGGAAAAATACATCCAGCGATTGAATATCAACAAAAAACAATTTTTTTAGCCAAACAAGCGCTTAGTGACATAGATAATAAACAGAATCCGAAAGAGAATAAGCAATCATTTTATTATTATAGAATGCTCGAAGTAGATTCTTTACTAAGTATCGGTCTCTATAAAATTGATTTATGGGAATTATCAGAATCTGCTCAATTATTTCAACAGGTAATTAATCTTGCTCAAAATACTACACATCATCCTTGGGCTGAAAAAGCAGCAGTTTGCCTATCTTTAGTTAATTCTTATTTAAAACAATATCCATCTGCTTATTTGCTTGCGGATGAGTGTTACAACAATATTATTCAAAAACACAGTGTTGAAAAAACTGGAAGGTTTGCTTATTTTATTCAGATACTCGGACAAACTTACGTTAATTTAAATGATTTTGATAAAGCAGAGCAATTATTTTCAATGGCTTTAAAATTTGCCGAATCAAGTCACTATACCCAGGTTAAAGCTAAAAGTTTGAATGGTTTGGCAGAAATATGTCGGATAAATCAAGATTTTGATTTGGCTTTGAATAATCATTTAGAAGCAATTGAATTATTAGATAAAATTGGTGCTAAATGTGATTTAGCAGAAGCCTATTTTCAATTGAGTTTAACTTATGAAAGTAGTGAAAAACTAGATGATAGTAGAGTTTATACAGAGAAAGCAATTCAATTATTTACTGAAATAGATGCACCCAAGCAAGTAGAGAAAATTAAGCAAAAATTATTAATTAACCGGCTTTCTTTGCCACAATAAATACCGCTTTTAATTTAAACGCTCCTTTATTTATAATTTTGCTCGGTTGCCATTTATAGTCGATGATAAAACCATTATTTTTCAAACTGTCTTCTAATTCTGTTGCAGTAAAAACCTTGACTAAAGGTATCAAACCGAAGAATATAAGCATTGGTGAAATAAACTTGAACCACTTCATGCTATCTCCAAGACATGCCGTACTGGAAACAAAAATTCCCCCCGGTTTTAGCATCTGATAAACTTTGCGAATTACCTCCTCTTTATCATCTAGTAAATGCAAAATACTCATCCCCAATACAACATCTAAAGAACTATTGGAAAGGTTTAATTCATCGATAGTTGATTGTTCAAAAGTAATATTATTAATATTTTCTTTTTCAGCTTTAGCTTTGGCAATTTCAATCATGTTTGATGAGAAATCTATTGCGCGAATATGTTTAACATAAGGTGCATGTATAATAGCAGTACTTCCCGTACCACAACCAAATTCTAATACCTCCATATCGGGTTTTAAATATTCTTGTGTCACCTGTAATTTTTTCTGGTAAGTCGCTTCATCAGCAATCGGTTGTTTTGAATAACTTTCTGCAGTTTTATCCCAAAATTTAGCTGAATTACTCATTATATCTCCTGTAATTTGTTAGTGAGTAGTAAATTACTTTTCTAGTCAAAATTTTCTGACTTGAATACTAATTGATTAATGACAAATCGAAATTAACCTCACGCTTGCGGACGGGGAACTGAATTTCCGTCACAAAATCCGCATCACCCCGTTGTTTGGGTAATTCTAGAAATACTAACCGCACAGCACCAGCAAAGGTATAATTATTTGCTTCCACCCATTCCCCGATTGCGTTGTATCCTAGAAGTTTGGCACAAGAACCTTTAGGAGGAATAAAAGTAGCCATTGTTTCTGCCTGAAGTTCCCTTGGAGCAAAGGTTATTCCGTTGCAAGTTGTAAGGGAAGCATGGGAATTTTTATGAAGTAAACGTCCGAGTTCAATATCGGTATAATTGCCATTTATTCCATCTTCGCGAACAACAATTGTCATAGCTCCATAGGTCTTATCATTGTCACCAGGAAGAGCTTTTATCAAAGACCAAAATAAATTATCTGCTGACTCAATTGTTGATACAATCTCGCGGGTTCCGATTAGTCTTTGCTGTGGAACTTCTTTAACAACAACATCACGGACATAGTTAGCTCGGTTTTCTATTTGGTTTAAGCGTGATTCAATCGTGCGAATACGTATTAGTTCGTCAAGTACCTGTTGTTCTAACTCAGCTTTTTTCATCAACAACATCCCCTGAATTTCTTCTAAGGAAATATCGTCCTTAATAAATCGTCGAACTTGCTCCAACGATAAACCCAAATCTTTTAGTGCAATAATCCGGTTGAGTTCGGGTAATTGACTAGCGCTATAGTAACGATGTCCGGTTTCAGAATCGATTTGAATTGGTTGAAACAGACCAATTTCATCGTAGTAGCGCAGTAACCGCTTAGAAACCTGAGCAATCCTGGAATACTCCCCAATGCTGTACATGATATCTTCGTTTGGTTTTCTTAGATATTCATCAACATAAGGGGTGACGTTACGTTAACTTCCAGGAAATTGAAACATTTCTTAAAAAATTCTTCTTTCTAATCCCTACTAGTTATTAAATCAATCTTAGATTTCAAAGCTTCAGCGATAAAATCTACAAAAACACTTATTCTTGCTACATGACGAATATCTGGATGAGTAAGTATCCATAAATCTTTGCCTAATTCAGGAATTTTCGGACGAACGCTTTGTAGAGAGAGTTCGCTATTTCCCATATAACAAAACAGCAATCCAACTCCCATATCATTGAGCAATGCAGATAATATTCCCATCAGTCTATTGAATCGATATTTGAATTCAATTTGTGGCAATAATTGGATTAATTTATTACCATACATGACTCTTTCCAAACTCTCTTCTGCACCAATCCAAGTATGTTCAGTAATGTTATCAATATTTCTATTAGCAGCTAAATAGTTTTTAGAACCATAAATAGTAATTCCAGCACAAGCAATTTTATGTCCGACTAAATGTTCTGGTGGGTTATTAGTAGTACGAATAGCAATATCCGCATCTCGTTTCGTTAGATTGTATTGCTGATTCGACTCTAAAATCTCTAACTCAATTTCTGGATATTCTTTTATGAAAGCTGCAAAACAAGGTGTTAAGAGATAACGTAGCAAACTTGCGGTTGTTGTTATCCGAATCAAACCTTTAAGTTGTCGGTCTTGTCCGCTGATGTGACGGTCGAGAGTAGTAATTTTTGACTCAATCTCCAGTGCTGTGTGATACATTTCCTCTCCTGCAAAAGTTAAAACGTATCCTTTTGCTAACCTCTCAAATAGTCTGACACCCAGACTTTTTTCTAAAGCATTTAACCTACGGAATACCGTGGTGTGATGTACTTTTAGTTGCATTGCTGCACCCGCAACACTTTTAGCACGAGCAATCGCCAATATGTAACGTAAATTATCCCATTCCATTAGTTGTATATTTGCATTTTTGCAAAAATAGCTTGCTTTTTTAGCTATTGTAATTGCATTAAATAGCAGGAATAATTAAGACATTGAATTTTTATAAATAAGCTGTTCTTCGAGGGAAAGATCCATGAAAGCATTAGGTTTAACTAATATTTAGCAATCAAAATAGAAAACTTAATATGAGAAAGTTTCTAGCGTTAGCACTTATAAGCGTCTTAATCGCTGCTTGCACTGGCTCACAGGTTGCATCCGACAGCATCACTCCGAAATCCGAAGCCGAATCAACCTCCGAGGTTGTTTTGATGTCCGAAGTTGAATGGGGACCGCTCAACCCCGCTCGCGGAGACAATAGCCCAAGGGCTGGTACTCTTTGGGGAAACCGCACTGACTCCGGGTCATCAGGCTTCCTCGTAGAGTTTGTGGATGGCTTCTCGTCTCCACCTCATATTCACAACGTCACTTACCGAGGAGTGGCAATTAACGGCACCATTCACAACGATGATCCGAATGCCGAAAAGATGTGGATGCCAACGGGTTCTTTCTGGACTCAGCCAGCCGGAGGTGTACACATTACTGCTGCTGAGGGCAGCAAAAACCTGGCGTACATAGAAATCGAGGAAGGACCCTATCTTGTCCTTCCTACTGAAAAGGCATTTCAAAGCGAAGATAAGCCGATTAACGTAGACCCATCAAACATTGTTTGGATAGACCAGCCCAGAATGGCAGCCTCTAAAAATCGAGCAAAAGTAGCCTTTCTTTGGGGCAGCCCGCAGGAGGGTCAGTTGAGCGGAACCCTTGTCAAGCTACCGGCTGGATTTGCTGGAAATATACGTAGTAGTGGCTCGACGTTCCGCGCTGTAGTAATCCAGGGTAAACCACAGTACCAAGCGTCGAATGAGACCAATTTCAAGACTTTGGCTCCGGGTAGTTATTTCGGCTCGAAGGGAAAGTCGATGCATCAAGTTTCATCTCAAGCGGGAGAGGAGAGCATTATCTATGTACGCACCGATGGCAAGTTCGATGTTATTCCAACGTAGCTCAAAAAGTAACCGTTCCCGATTCTACTAAGTAAAGCTGTGTGACCAGAAGATAATAATATTTCAATTTAGGAAGTAAAAACGATGAAAGCAGTAGGTTTAACTCAATATTTACCAATTAACAACGAAAATAGTCTGTTAGATGTGGAAATCCCTAAACCCACAGCAAAAGGTAAAGATTTACTGGTACAGGTAAAAGCTATTTCTGTTAATCCAGTAGATACTAAAGTCCGCGCTCCTAAAGATAAGGTTGAATCCGAACCCCGCATTCTTGGTTGGGATGCGGCAGGTGTAGTGGTAGAAGTTGGAGCAGAAGTAAAAGAATGGAAACCTGGAGACGAAGTTTATTATGCAGGAGATATCACCCGTCCCGGTAGCAACAGCGAATATCATTTGGTGGATTCTAGAATTGTCGGTCGCAAACCCCGGAATTTAGATTTTGCGAATGCAGCAGCTTTCCCTCTAACTGCTATTACTGCTTGGGAGGCTATATTTGAAAGATTCAATATTGATAAAACAGGAGCAGATGCGGGTAAATCGATTTTAATTATCAATGGTGCAGGGGGGGTTGGCTCTATTGCCATTCAAATAGCGAAACTAGCCAAGCTTAATGTGATTGCTACCGCTTCTCGTCCTGAAACTATAGCTTGGTGTGAAAAACTTGGTGCTGATGAAGTGGTCAATCATCGAAATAATCTAGCGCTAGAGATTGAGAAAATTGGTTATCAAAATGTCGATTATATTCTTTGCTTGAACGATACTGATGGTCACTGGGAAGCTATGACTAAAGCGATTAAACCTCAAGGGATGATTTGTTCGATTGTGGAGAACGAACAACCTCTAGATATGAATACTTTAAAAAGTAAGAGTGCTAGCTTTGTGTGGGAATTTATGTTTACTCGCTCGATGTATCAAACAGAAGATATGGCAGAGCAAAGTAATTTACTTAATGAATTGAGCCAATTGATTGAAAATGGCGTAATCATCACAACTTGCAGTGATGTAGTCAAACCCATTAGTGCTAAAAGCCTGCGGGATGTGCATCAAAGTCTGGAAAAGGGTAAAACTATTGGCAAAATCGTTCTAGCTGATTGGAATTAATTTTTTATCATCACTTCCAAAATA